>JACQZI010000014.1 GCA_016207825.1 Planctomycetota bacterium
ACCCCACATCTTTACGAGGAGTACCCCGCGCGAGGGGGACTACCTACCCCCCCACCTTGTATTTCCTGAAAAGTTATAACTCTTTATTAAATAAGAGGATAAGACTAAAATGACGCCGAAAAAAGTGTACATCAAAATCCTGCTCTTGAAGCAAATGAGAAAAAGAGGAGATAATTATGAAAACATTTACACGTTTTAGCTTATCATGCATTTTCATGCTTTGCACTCTGGCAACAACTTACGTTTACGCCGATGGCACCGGTGCGGATGGAGCGTTGAATATCACCTCCGTGGATTTTAACATTAATACCGATACTCAACAATCCGGTCGGGCTGGCTTAGCCGACGCCGTTAATTTCGTGGTAACCAATACGGTTAATGCGGGCGTTAATACTGTTACATTAACCACCGCTCCTACCGGTCTGGCTGTTGGTAACGAAATTCTAATTATTAATTTAAAGGGTATTTCTTCTGATTACAGCAATGTCGGTAATTATGAAACAAAAATTATTGCATCTATTAACGATACGGATATTACTTTTACTTCACCGCTTTCTAATACCTATGGAAACGCCTTTACCGGCCAAAGAATAATGTTACAACGTGTCCCGAATTATACGGATGTTACAATTGCATCCGGTCGAGCCTTAACCGTCAATCCTTGGAATGGAAGTAAATCAGGCGTTCTTTTCTTCCGCGCAACAGGAACGGTTCAAGTAGACGGAACGATTAATCTAACCGGCAAAGGATTTAACGGCGGTTCAGAAATAAGCTATGGGACGGCAACTGGCGGCGAGACTTATAATGGCGCGGCTGGAACAGGTTCTTCTGGAACTGGACAAGGCGGTGGTGGTGGCGGGAATGGAACTACTGGTGGCGGTGCCGGAGGAATTGGTGCTGCTGGCGGTGGTGGTGGAATTGCAGATAATGGCAGCTCCGCTGGCGGTGGTGGTGGCGGTGGATATGGAACAAGCGGCACTGGGGGTACAGGTTACTATGGAGTTGCTTCTTCAGGCGGTACAGGACAATATGCAACAGGTGGTAATGGTGGCGCTGGTTATAAAAGCGGATTAACTCCTTATGGCGGCGGGGGCGGTGGTGGCGGTACCGTAGGCGTCCAAGAAATCACCAAACTGTATTTAGGAAGTGGAGGTGGTTCTGGTAACCGAAGAGGAACCATTGGCGGCGCCGGAGCTGGCGGTAAAGGCGGCGGGATTATTTATATTATTGCTAACATTATCAAGGTTAATGGCTTAATTCAGAACAATGGTAATAATGGTGCCTCGGTTAGCGCCGGCGGTGGTGGCGGTGGAAGCGGCGGTTCTATATATTTAAAAGCAATATCTCATTACCTTGGAATATCATTAGTTACCGCAACCGGCGGTTCCGGCGGAACTGGTAATTATGCTGGAGGGGCAGGAGGGGTTGGTCGCATTAGATTAGATTACGTCGATTCTATTGCTGGAACGACTAATCCGGTTGCTTATGCCTATCAGGATTTTTATTTAATCTCCGGCAATGTGGTTACGACTACCGAATGGACTGATTTAATTAATGGGAAATCAATTCAAATGGGGCAATCTATTGCACATGTCAAGTTTAATATGCAAGCAAGCAATGATACGGTTAAATGGAAAAAGTTTCGCATTGATAAAGGAGTTAAATCATTCTCTAATATCGCCTGCCCTGATTCTAAAATAGAAGTCCAGATCTGGTGTGAAAATAACAATAACGGTTTCTGGGATTCAAGCGATACGTTTATCTCTAAAGGGAATTTTACCAATGGCACCTGCTGGCTTAATATGAAGCGGTGGCAAGTGACAACTCAATCACGAACGTATTATATTGTATGGGCAAACTTTAGTTGAGCATACAGATGGCAGATATGGATCTGATACCGGAAGTGGAAGTAGCGGAGGAGGCAGCGGCAGGGGTAGTAATGGTCAGGTTAGTGAATCTCCGAGTAAGGCTGTAAATCCTGAACCGGCTATAGGAGCAACTAATATTGGCGTCTTTCTTGATCAAACTAACGGAGAATTAAGATTTTCCCCTGCGCCTGGTGCCGAAGAATATTTCATTTATTTTGGCACAAATAATCCTCCAACTGAAAGCGATTTGTTAACAGTAGGGTTTGAAGAAGACGAAAATGGTAAAATAATAATTGATATGTCGATTTTATTGTCAAGTTCATTATCGCCAAACACAACCTACTATTGGCGTATTGACCCGTTTAATGACGCCGGAACAACTGAAGGTGATGTTTGGTGGTTTACGACACAATAATATAGTTATAATAAAATAATGCCCTTTGGGCCCGGCTTTTGCAATAGGTGTCGACAATGGAACGAAATTTAAATTACGATTTGCGGTTAGAGCAAAAAGATCAAATCCAGCATAGGTTACTGCGAGGATGGTAAAGAAACTGAACAGAAGGAGAGTAAATGTATGAATAAAAGCATGACCAAATGGGTTACCGTTTTTTGGTCATTGCTCCTTGTGATGTGCACCATGATTATGGCCAATCCAGCTTACGCGGACAGCTGGTCTGAAGTTACTTTTACTAACGGGACATTTGTCAACACTGTTACAACAACAAATGCGGCCGAAACGGTATTGAACAAAGGCAATTACAATTGGGTCAGGATATTTTGTGCCGCAACCCCCACCGCACGTGCCGGGCATGTAATTGCTTATGATTCTGCTAGGCAAAAAGTAGTCCTTTTTGCCGGATATACCAACAATTATAATAACGAAACATGGGAATATGATGGAATAAACTGGAGCCAAAAATCGCCCGCCACCATCCCTGTTGCCCGGTATTTACACGCTATGGCATACGACCCAACGCTTCAGGTAACCGTTCTTTTTGGCGGACAGGATAATACAGGTGCCAACCTTTATGACTGTTATGAATGGGATGGAAATAATTGGGTATCAAAAACAGGTCTTACTTCTTCATACCAAAGGCATCATCTCTCACTTGCTTATGATATTGCACAAAGTAAGCTTGTTATGTTCGGCGGATACTATAATTTTTCCAGAAACTGGACTCACGAGCGTAATTCAAGCAGAACATGGTCTCTTCCAAGCCAAACCACAATTCCGGGCAGCCGTGAAGGTTACGGTTTATCATACAGTTCAAACAATAAAGTAGTTATGTTCGGCGGTTATAATGATAATGGGACTACCATTACTTACTTACAGGATACATGGGAACACACCAGTGGTGCGTCTCAAACCTGGACCAATAAGAATCCGGCAAATAAGCCAAGCGCGCGCGTTGACCTTTGCATGGTTTATGATTCTGACCGCCAGAAAGTAGTTCTTTTAGGAGGAGAGGATGAAACTTATACCACAAAAAATGATACCTGGGAATGGAACGGGACAAACTGGTCTCAACTTACACCTGCGACCAACCCTCCGACTCGGATGAGGCATAGTATGGCATATGATTCCGTTCGCAAAAGAATTGTATTATTTGGAGGGGAAACGAGTCAGTCCGGCAGTAAACTTAATGATACTTGGGAATACTTTACCCCATATTTAGCGTCAGGTAATTATACATCAATTGCTATTCAACCAAGTGAGGTTTCTTACTGGGGAATTTTGACATATACGATTGCTTCTTCCACGAATACTACCGTAACCATAGATGTTTTGAAATCATCTGATGACTCTCTTTTAGCTGTTAATATCCAGCCGGGAACCGACCTTTCATCCGCTTATCCAGCCATATTTAACGGAATTACAGGAATCAAACTCAGGGCAAATTTTTCCACATCAAATCCTTCTCAAACCCCGACCTTATACGAATGGGGAGTAACTTATTATAAGGGTCCCGTAGTCACTACCACAAACTGGGTTGATTTAGTTAACGGCAATGCCGTCAAGATGGGCCAATCTGTTGCCTATGTCAAGTTTGACATGAAAACTAACTCCGGCATAGCTAAATGGAAACGATTCAGGATTGATAAAGGAGTAAAAACATATTCTAATATCGCTTGCCCGGATAATAAAATAGAAATTCAAGTCTGGATGGAAAATAATAACAATGGGTTATGGGATATAGGAGATGCATTTATCAGCAAAGGCATCTTCGGCAACGGCATCTGCTGGCTTAACATGAAACGATGGCAGGTAACAACCACATCCCGGACATATTATATTGTATATAAGTTATCAGGAGATATCGGCGGTGGGCAGCGGGCGGGAGTAAAGATAGTGGATTCAAGCTATTTAGAGTTTGAAGACGCAACTTGCATCGGAGTCCCATAGATGGGTAACCCATCCCCACTCTGCATACCCCTTAATAAGGGGTAAATAAGGGGGGGGCAGCGAGGTAGATATAATTTAGGAGGATGTCCTTTTAACCCGAATAATGCAATATAAAATGAGAGGAGAAATGTTTTATGCCAAAAAGAGCGGATTGGATACCAACCCATAGCGACGATTTCTTCAACAAACAAAGGGCTTATTTAGACTTGGTCATAGCCAATAAAGTCGTTTGGGGCATACTGGATACGGCCATTAATCCCCTGCTTGCTCTCCAGGCTAAGTACGAGCCGTTATACTGGAAGTTTCGGAATAAAAAGAGCCGGACCGGAGGCGACGTCGCGGCCCATCGCGATTGCCGCAACCGTTATCAAACTTCATGGCGCGCTTTCCACAATGAATGGGTCATCGCGAATCCCCGTGTTTCTAAGCAAGACTTGGTCATTCTGGTCGGCCCGGAACGTGACACCAAACCTAACCCGAATCCGGTTGATTATGAATATCCCGGTTGTGGTTTTAAGGGCAATCGGTGTGCCGCCGTAAGGTAATATCAGACTATCAAAGAAAGCCTGCCGGCTAAACCGGCTACGTTAGATAATAAAATGGCAAAATATATTAAATTAAAGATTTCGAAAAAACGCTATTGACAAACTTCGTTTTAGATGTTATATAACATGCTTCCATTTTATCCCTATAAGTATCTGAAAATAAAAAAGTAGAAGGGATTTCTCATGAAAAAGTGGCTATTAGTGATTTATTTCCCATGCCTTTTGATTATTTTGTTTTTTAGTTCTTCCTTCGTTTTTGCAATAGACGTTGGTAACGGCGCGGATGGGCCGGGAACGGTTATAACAAGCAAAGATATCAATACCCAATCAATTTGCGGGCGTGGCTCGCCTGATGCTGTTACCTGGCAGGTTGATGGAAATATCGCTTCCGGGCAAAACACTATATCATCAAGCATTGCCGTTCCTGCCGGGCTAGCTGTTAATGATGAAATTATCATTATTAACCTGAAAGGGACAGCCGGTGATTACAATAATGTCGGCTTATATGAGTTCAGGAGGATTTCCGTGAAAGGTGCTAATTCAATCACGGTTGATTCTAATTTAACCAATAATTATAATGGGACTACTCAAAAGGTAATGGTTCAACGCGTCCCTAATTACACGAATGTCACCGTCGATTCCGGCGGCTCACTTTCCATCAGCGCTTGGAATGGTGTTACTGGTGGAGTCCTGGCTTTCAGGGCTAATGGCACCGTGACGGTCGGTTCCGCGGCAACCAATGGTTATATCACGGTTAACGGCAAAGGATATCGCGGAGGTGCTGGCGCTGTTTATACGGCCAATTCTCAATCTGGCGAGAGTTATTTTGGGGGATTATATTCTTCAGGTGGCCCTTATAATGGAGTAGCCCCAGCGACACCAAATCCAGGCGGCGGCGGTGGCGGCGGTGGTGATAACATTAGTACGGGGTATGGTGGTAGTAGTGGCACCACTGGACCATCTGGGGGAGGAAGTGGAGGCGCTTATACAAATAATATACGTGCCTATAGTGGCGGTGGAGGAGGCGGTGGATATGGCTCAGTCGGAACAGGCGGATCCGGTCATAACAGCGGCTCTAATGCTACAGGTAATGTAGGTGGAGCAGGAGGTTCCGTTTCTACAAGTGAAGTTTATGCCTACTCAGGTGGCGGAGGAGGTGGTGGAACCTATGGTAACTCTAGCCAATTAAATATAAGGGCATATCTTGGAACAGGTGGTGGAGGCTCAGGGGGTGCTTCAAGTTGGGCAACCCTTATAGGTGTTTCTGGGGGTGGCGGAGGAGGTTTCCTATTTATTGGAGCAAATAGCATAACTATCTTTGCTAATTATGGTTATATTACGGCTAACGGGAATCAGGGAACAACTGGAACATTTGGAGGTGGTGGTGCTCCTCAAGTTACTGCAACAGGTGGAGGCGGAGGAGGAGCCGGTGGTTCAATTGTCCTTATAGCTACTACAATTTCTAATGGCTGGGCAAACGGAATTACAGCAAATGGCGGGGCTGGTGGTACTTGTGCTGATCCTTCTTATTATATCGGTGGTGCAGGAGGTGGTGGGCGAACTTTTGCAATGTATGAAACTTTAAATGGAAATTTGCCCTCGCCTAATTTTGCAAGATGGGGAAGGGTTGCTACGATAAACTGGGTGGATTTGGTCAACGGCAATACCGTAAGAGAGGGTCAATCAACAGCACACGTCAAATTTGATATGAAAACCGACTCCGGCACGGCAAACTGGAAAAAATTTCGTATTGATAAAGGGGTAAAATTATTCTCTGATATCGCATGCCCTGATTGCAAAATAGAAGTGCAAGTATGGTGTGAAAGCAGCGGCAATGGATTCTGGGATGCCAGCGATACTTACATCAGCAAAGGCACCTTCAGCAACGGTACCTGCTGGCTAAACATGAATCGTTGGCAGGTTACAACAACACAACGAACGTATTATATCGTATATAAATTGGCAAAAGATATAGGCGGCGGCCTATGCGCTGGGGTTAAGGTTCTTGATTCTACCTATCTTGAATTTGAGGACGCAAATTGCATGGGAGTGCCGTAGTAATGAAACGCCTCATGTATTGGCTCAAGCAAAAAAGAATACGGTTGATTATATTCACTATGAATCGCGTTATATTGGTTTTAAACCCCGAAAATCCTTAAAGATTATTACTCTCACTCCAAAGTTCATAGCATAGCCCTTTACTTTCCGTAAAGAAACTTCACTCTCCACTACCGCCTGAAATATAATTACTACCGAACATGCAGTCTGCCCATGAAACACCTAATTTATTTTCTTACATTCCTTCCAGTTTAATACACCTTTTTATTGACTGTCAAATATCAAGTTAGTATTTTCATCTTTGCGGGAATAATTTCCACAGTTCGGTTGTTTATATATAGTGAGATGCGGTTGTGCAACAAATAAATTTTGACGAAGCCCTTACTCATTTAGAAAGTATTTACCGTATGGCTTTTTACCTGACTTATAACCAGACAGAAGCCGAAGATCTCGCCCAGGAAACTTACCTTAAGGCTTATAGCAACTGGGATAAATACGAGCCCGGGACTAATTGCCGGGCGTGGCTTGCCGCCATACTGCGTAATACTCATATTAACCGCGTGAAAAAGGAAGCCCACGAACCAATAACTATCCCGGCAGAGAAACTGGAATCCATGCCCGTAGAGCTGAAAGAATCGCCGACCGACCTTAAAAAAATTATTAACGAACTGGTCAGTGATGAAATAAAAAAAGCTATCCAAAAACTGCCCGAGGAATACATCCAAACCCTGACCCTGGCATGGCTGAGCGAACTTTCTTATGAGGAAATAGCCAAAGTGATGGAGTGCCCCATCGGAACGGTGATGTCACGCCTTGCACGTGCGCGCTTGTTCCTCAGGAAAAATCTGGAAGAATATTGCAATAAGAAACAATAAATCCTGGTAAATTGATTAAGCTGATAAAACGGAGCGGGCTTGAATCCGCTTACCATATGAGGTAAAATTATGAATTGCGAAGAAATCACCAAACACATCTTCGATTTTCTCAGCAAATCGCTCCCGGCGCTGGAGGAAGCTGAATTCAAAACTCATATCCAAACCTGTCTGAAATGCGCGGAAAGAGTAATTGCGGAAAAGGAACTGGAAGAATCCATTAAAGAAAAAATTACCGCCGACATCACTCTCCCATCTCGTCTTAAAGAACAAATCGTTGAAAAGATAAGCTCCGGATCATCCTTAAAAATCATCCGTAAAGACGGTAAGGAGGAAGCAATTAAGATAAAAGAGGATATCATCACTTTCGGGAGGAAATCAAAATGCACGGTCTGCCTGCAGGAAGACAGCAAGATTTCGCGCAATCATTGCCGGATTGAGCGTAAAGGGAATACATTCGAAATAACCGATCTCGATAGCAGGAACGGCATGTATATCAACGGGGAAAAAACAATCCACAAAACCCTTTCACCCGGTGATGAAATTAAAATAGGCGACACCATAGTTATCTTTACCCCTCCTGTAACTGTCCCTGAAACAAACGCCGGGCAAAAACCGGCCGAATCAGCGCCTGCTGTCATGACGACTGCGAAAGTTGAACCCTCGCAACCTGCACCGGTTGGACCGGCAATATCGCCGGAACATGAAATCCACCATAAACATAAAAAACACCGGGTAATTAATCCACGTGAGGAATCATTAACGCCTTACCTGGCTGCCGCAGCCGGCATATTAATAGCCATCGGAATCATTGCATTCATAAACTCCGGTGGTGGCGGTAAAGCCTATAATACCGGAACTCCCAATGAAAGAAAATCATCCCCTTCCGCCAAAACAGATGCACAGATAACGGAAACGCAATCCAGACTGGACAAGGCATATTACGAAGTAAACAACCTAGCCAAAGATTACCTTTATAAAGAGGCTTTAAGTAAAGCTGAAGGATTTTTACAGGAGTACGGACGAGAGCTAACCGATTCGCAAAAGGAATATTTAAAGATAAAAATAGAGTATCTGGAACAGTGCCTGGCAAGGGAAAAGGAAACGAAAGAATCATTGGAAATGCTGGAAAAGGAAATCGTTTGGGTAACCGATCCTGCATTAATCAAGGGAAAATATGAGGAGCTTTCCAGAATCGCCTGGAGCACGGTTTTTACCGCCCGGATAAACGCCAAAATCGCCGAGCTCAACCAAACCATCCTGGAAAAAGAGGAATCGGAAAAATCCTTTGCGGGCTTTAAATCCGATATCACCGAAGATCTTGCCAAAGGAAATTATTCCGATGCGGTTAAACGCTGTGAGTTTTTCAAGACCCTGAACGACAACGATTATGCCGAAACACTGATAAAACAGGAAATGGAAACCATCAACGCCGAGGCTAAAAAAGGCTTTGAGCCGGTCGCCCTGGAAGGCAACGAAATTCTGGCAAGAAACGACCTGGAAAAAGCCAGGGGGTTTTACCAGAACCAGGCAGCCCGTTTCCGCGGAACTAATTACGCCGGGCAGCTGGAAGCACGACTCGAAGAGATTAACAAACTGATTGCCAAAGAAGATAACCAAAAATCACTGGCAAGAAAATCGTCCTTAAAATTGCTGGATGAGGGAGACATTCTGGCAAAGAAATATGATTATAAAAATGCCTCCGCCAAATATTCCGAAGCGCTCAAAACTATAGCCACAGAATACCCCTCATTAAAAGAGCGGGCTTCAACGATGCATGACTGCCTTAAAAAAGAAAGCGCCCTTTTTGAAAGCTTAATCCAGAAGATAAAAGATAAAACGGTCTCCTTACCCAGGCTTTCCGGCAACGGAACCGTCATCCAAGCAAATCACGAAGGATTTTCCCTTTCGAACAACTCCACAATTAAATGGGCTTCAATCAACCCGACTGAAATGTATTCCTTATTCAAGAAAACAGGCTTGGTTTCAGCCGACCCTGAACCAATAGCAATATTCTGCCTGGAAAATAAATTGCTGAACGAGGCATTTGACGCTTTTAATAGCATCGTAAAAAGGGATAAGGCGTTGAAGCCCAACTTGGAAGAACTGCTGGAGTTATATACCGGGAAAAAAACGCCCGAAGGCGGCTACCTGATTTACAAAAATAAGTGGCTGACCCCGGCAGAGAAAAACGATATGGTTGCACAGGAAACCTTAACTGCCCTGGCTTCATCCCTTAAATCCACCCGGACCGCGGCTGACATGGGAAAAATATGCCTGGATATTACGAAATTAATAGAGGCCAACCCCTCCCAGAAAACCGAACTTAACAGGATTATCCTTAAAGACTTGCAGGAAACCTACAACGCCCTCAAGAAAACGACCGAAAAAAGTTTCGGTAAACTCGACATAGAAAAACTGAGGAAAATAAAAGGTGAGCTTAACCAAAAAAGGCAGGAAGCGCTAAAGGAAATCAGGGAAGGACCGACTGATCCTCCGGCATCTCACCCTAAAACGTCCCAGAAAATGAATGAGAAAGTCGAAGCGGTCCGCGCGATATGGGAAAAGCCGACAGACCGGGTAATCCAACTGGATAAATCGCTTACTGGTACGGTAGATAAGCTGAAAATCCTGGCAAACGAGATAAAAAAATACTCTCCGCCTTCCGTTGAAAATATGGAAGAGCTTGATATTTTATCCGCCCTGACATTAAACTCCAAAGTGGATATTAAAAATTTCCCCTTAAATGCCGTTGAAGCCAAACTTATCCAATACAACAAAAAGGTAATGGAAGAAAACGAGAAAAACATGGAAGCGACCACCCCTGAAACAGAAACAGTCAGACTGATAAATGAATACCGCATCATGATGGGATTGCAGGCGCTTAAAATCCATGATCTATTAACAAAAGCCGCCCGCAAGCACAGTAACCACATGCAAAGCGTCAGGCAGCTTGCACACGAGGGAATCGGCGACGGAACCCCGGCAAGCCGTACAAAGACGGAAGGATTTAACGGCAGCGGGGTAGGCGAAAATTGCTATATGAGCACATCAGCCAGCCCGAAGGAAAGCGTTGACGGCTGGTACTGGAGCCATGGGCATCACATTAATATGATAGGCAACTGGATATTTATCGGTCCAGGCTGCGCATCGAATTATTACACCACTAATTTCGGCAGATAATCGCACTTAAGCATACCTTATCCCCAATCTCTCATATGATACGCGGGAAATATCCCAAAAAAGCCCGGTATTTTTCTTGATAGGAACAGTTTTTTTCTCTATAGTAACTGTTTGAAAATAATAAAGACAGGGCCTATCAGAGTTGCCTCTTGAGAGAGCCTTTCCAAATGAATAATGAACCTGACGAGCTTCAAGAAAATCCAGGCGGCGAAACGGATAATCCCAGCTATCTATCTTATGCCATGCGGGCCCGCCTGAAAATCAGAGACCGCTATCGAGAGGTAAAATCTTATTATTCAAGGAAAAATGTTATTGCCGGGGTAATCGGAAACGTCCTGGAGTGGTATGACTTTGCCGTTTTTGGATATTTTGCCCCGATTATCGGAGCTCATTTTTTTCCGTCAAATAATCGGTTAACTTCGCTATTAAGCGCGTTCGGCGTTTTTGCCATAGGCTACTTCGCCAGGCCCATCGGCGGCATAATCTTCGGCCGCATGGGCGATAAAGCCGGCCGTAAAGTCGCTCTCCAGATTTCCGTGATGCTGATGGCAATCCCGACGTTCCTGATAAGCGTCCTGCCGACTTATGCCCAAATCGGCATGCTCGCTCCGATTTTACTCATAATATTGCGCCTATTGCAGGGAATATCTGTTGGCGGAGAGTTTATCGGCTCAATATGTTTTACCACCGAGACCGCCCCCGCAAATGAACGCGGTTTTTGGGGAAGCTGGACGCAAGGCAGCCTTATCGGAGGAATCCTATTAGGGTCTCTGGTCGCAGCAATAATCCAGGCAGTTATGCCGCCAGAGTCATTAGCCAGTTGGGGCTGGAGATTGCCGTTTTTAGCCGGCTTGGGAATAGGAATATTCGGCTTATGGATGAGGACCGGATTATCCGAATCTTCAGATTTTACCAATACAAAAGAAACCACTGATGCCAGCCGAAATCCTATTATGGACGCTATCAGGGAATTTCCATTGCGTATTTTTCATATTGCTATGTTGGTAATACTCTCCGGCGGCGGTTTTTATTTATTGTTTGTCTGGTGGCCGACTTTTTTGGAGGATGAGATGTCCCCGCCGATTAATTATGCCTTTGCGACTAATGTCATTTCCATGCTTATATTAATGCTCATGCTTCCCGTAACCGGATGGCTTTCCGATAAATGCGGGCGTAAAGCATTGCTCATACTCGGCTCACTCAGCATGATTATTGCCGCTTATCCGCTTTTTATGCTGATAAAACAACCGACCTTTGGTTCGGTCTTAGCTGCTCAATTAACATTCGCCGTATTGCTCAGCCTTTTTATGGGTCCGGTATCGACGACATTAGCGGAAATGTTTCCTTCCCGGGTGCGTTATAGCGGCATTGCCTTAGGCTACAATATATCTTTATCTTTGTTTGGAGGAACGGCACCGCTTATTGCCACCTGGCTCGTATTCCATTTTAATGATATGACTGTCGCCGCTTATTACCTGATGGTGATGGCGTTTATCAGCCTAATGGCCGCATTAACCCTGAATAAAGGAAACAGCTCTGAAATGGACAAAACCATTGCGGATAAAGAAGAAATAACCTTTAAATAATACTTTATGCCCCAACCCGCATATTAATCCGTATCCAGAGCGCATTATCGGTTTATATTGACGGAGCGCCTTTTATTATTATAATATGTTAATTTTACTAATCCTACTCTAAATAAATATCCTTATGAAAGAAAACATCATGAACTACAAAGATACCATCAACCTCCCCAAAACCAATTTCTCCATGAAAGCCGACCTGGTAAAGAAGGAGCCGCTTATCAGGGAAAAATGGGTGCAGTCAAAACTCTATGAAAAAATCCGCGAACTGCGCAAAGGCAAGCCCAAATACATCCTGCACGACGGGCCGCCCTATGCCAACGGAGATGTCCATGTCGGCACGGCTTTGAATAAAATACTCAAGGATATCGTGGTCAAATTCAAGACCATGCAGGGCTTCGATTCCCCCTATGTCCCGGGCTGGGATTGCCACGGGCTTCCTATCGAGCACCGTGTCATGACCAAACTCGGCGAGAAAGCCAAAACCATGCCCAAAGCCGATATCCGCAAAGAATGCGAGAAATACGCCCGCGGCTTTATCGATATCCAAAGGAAACAATTCCTCACCCTCGGCGTCCTGGGCGAATGGGATAATCCTTACCTCACCCTCAACCCTTCATATGAAGCGGCTATTATAGAAGTCTTCGGCGACCTGGTCCAAAAAGGATTCGTCTACCGTAAGCTTAAACCCATCCACTGGTGCATGAGCTGCGAAACCGCCCTGGCCGAAGCGGAACTGGAATACGCCGATGAAAAAAGCCCCTCTATCTACGTTAAGTTTTTAATGAACACTGAACAATTAAAAAGTAAAATCCCTGAATGTTCATTGTCCACCGTTCCCTGCTCATTCTTTATTTGGACGACCACACCCTGGACGCTCCCGGCAAACGTGGCAGTGGCGTTAAATCCGGCATTTGAATATGCAATCGTTGAATACACGGACAAAAAATCCGATAAGGCGGAAATATTAATCTTTGCCGAGTCGCTAGTTAGTAAGGTAATGGAAACAATCGGCATCAAGGATTATAAGATAAAAGGCAAATTCAAGGGAAGCTCTTTCGAAGGGCTCACTTACCAGCACCCGTTTATCAAAAGGGAATGCCGGGCGATATTGGCGGATTACGTCACACTGGAAGACGGCACCGGAATCGTCCACATCGCCCCGGGCCACGGGCAGGAAGACTATGAAAGCGGCTTAAGCTACAAACTCCCCGTTTTAAGCCCGGTTGATAAAAGCGGGCGGCTGACCGAAGAGGCCGGCATCTTCCCGGGAGAAAAGGTCTTTGACGCCGACCCGAAAATCTGCGCCATGCTGGAAGAAAAGGGCAATCTCCTCATGAAAAAGGACGTCGTCCATTCATACCCGCACTGCTGGCGCTGCAAGAAACCGGTCATCTTCCGCGCCACCGAACAGTGGTTTATTTCCGTTGACCATAATGATACGCGCCAAAAAGCGCTTGACCAAACCCGGAAAGTCAAGTGGGTGCCTGCCTGGGGAGAAACGCGCATCTCCAGCATGCTTGAACAGCGGCCGGATTGGTGCATCTCCCGCCAGCGCAACTGGGGCGTCCCCATCCCGGTTTTCTACTGCGCCAAGTGCCATGAGCCGCTTCTGGATAAAAAGATAATCGATATCGTCCGGGAAACATTCCGCAAGGAAGGCGCGATGAGCTGGTTTGTGAAACAGCCGGTTGATTTCCTCCCTAAAGAAACTAAATGCGCCAAGTGCGGCCATACTGAATTCATTAAAGAAAACGATATTTTCGATGTCTGGTTTGAATCCGGCTCCAGTTTCCGCGGAGCAGTGATAGAAAATAAACAGCTCCACTTCCCGGCGGATTTATATTTGGAAGGCACAGACCAGCACAGGGGCTGGTTCCAGCTTTCGCTCCTGCCTTCTGTCATGACGCGCGGCGTGGCGCCGTTTAAAACCGTCCTGACGCACGGATTTGTCATCACGCCCGAAGGCGAGAAAGTCTCCAAATCCAAGGGCGGGCTTTTGCTGGCGGACGAAATGGTCGGGAAAGTCGGTGCGGATATCATCCGCTTGTGGATTTCTTCCATCAACTTCACGGAAGATATCCCGGTTTCCATGAATATCCTGCAGGAAAAAGGCGACCCATACAGGAAGATTCGCAATACCTTCCGCTACCTCTTAGGCAATATCAATGACTTTAACCCCAAAGCCAACATGGTGAAATACGAATCCATGACAGAAATCGATAAATGGGCATTGAGCAAGCTCCATAACCTTATCAAAGTCATCACCGCGGCTTATGATTCTTTCGAATTCCACAAGGCATACCGCGAGATTTACGAATTCTGCGTGGTGGAGATGAGCTCGTTTTATATAGATGTCCTTAAAGACCGGCTCTATACATTTGCCGTGGATAGCGTTGAGCGGCGTTCGGCACAGACCGTGATGCACGAAATTGCCACGGGCCTGACCAAGCTGGTCGCGCCGATTCTCGCCCACACGGCCGAGGAAATCTGGACGGAAATCAACCTGGATGGAAAACAGGAAAGCGTCCATCTGGCCGACTGGCCCAAGGCGAATGACAAATACATCAATGCGGAGCTGGAAGCCAACTGGGCGAAGCTCTTAAAGATTAAGACCGAGGTAAGCAGGAAGCTCGACACACTAAGAAAAGACGGGACGCTGGGGAGCTCGCTTGAAGCCGAGGTAACGCTTTACACGGAAAACGCGGAGTGGTCAAAGCTCCTGAAACAGTATGAGAAATCCCTGCCTGCAATATTGATAATTTCCCAGGCGCACCTTGCGGAGAAAAAGCCGGAAAACGCCGGCGCTGGAACCGATATCCCGGAAATCTTTATCGCGGCAAAGAAATGCAGTTACCAGAAATGCGAGCGGTGCTGGAACTATCGGGAAGCTGTGGGCAAGGATAATAACTATCCGACCCTCTGCGACCGTTGCATCCCGGTAATCAGCGGGAAATAGCTTAGCAGGCGTTTTGGAAAAAGGCGGGGCTTCGCCCGATGGCATTCCCGGAACAGAAAATATAAAAACATTAATCATTTGACAGAAACTTTCCTTTGATATAATATAGTTCACGTTGTGAACGTTTTACGTTCACGGCAATGCAAATATGAAAACCGCGTCCTACAGGAAAAGATGGCTGACCGGCCTGATATCAGATTCGATTAAAACATTTAAAGTGGTTGTCTTAACCGGCGCCCGCCAGACCGGTAAAACCACTCTGCTGCGCGAGGAATCGCTCTTTAACGTCTGGCATTATATTTCACTTGATGATTTTGAGTTATTAGCGCGCGCCCAGAAAGACCCTTCTAACCTCTGGTTTGGCCGGAAACGGGTGATTATTGACGAAGCGCAGAAATCAACTAGGCTTCTTTCCGCCATAAAACACGCGGTGGATTCCGACCCCAAACAGCGGTTTGTCCTTTCCGGGTCGGCTAACCTGCTTTTAATGAAAAGGATCTCTGAAAGTTTAGCCGGCCGGGCGGTATATTTCGTGTTATATCCGATGAGCCTGGGCGAGATACATAAAAAGGCGGCGGATAACCCGCTTATCCCGCTTTTCGCGGGGAAATCACCCAAAGCATCAGTAAAAAGCAATACGGATATTATCGATTGCCTCTTAAAAGGATTAATGCCTCCGCTTTTGGCCATTAAAGGGCGTAAGCCGGTTTTGGAATGGTGGGAAGGCTATATTGCCACATACTTAGAGCGTGATTTAAGGGATTTATCGCAAATAGATTCCCTGCCGGATTTCCGGCGCCTGATGGGCGTCTTAGCCGCGCGGACTGGAAATATATTGAACCGGGCGGATGCCGCGCGTGATGCCGGATTATCCCGCCCGACCGCTACCCGTTATATCAACCTACTGGAAGTCTCCCATATTATTGAATTAGTGTCCGGCTATTTTAAGAACCGGACCAAGCGGGTGGTAAAAGCCCCCAAAATATACTGGCTTGACCCGGCATTGGCAGTTTTCCTGATGGGCATTTATGATGCCAAAGCATTAAAGCAGGCGCGGGAGCTCGGCGCGCTTTTTGAAGGGCTGGTTTATCACCACCTCAGGATATGGAATAATCTTTTGACCCCCCGCGGAAGGATATACTATTGGCGCACCGAAAACGGGACCGAAGTGGATTTTATCCTGGAATACGGCAGGAAACTCCTAGCATTGGAAATAAAGAAAAGCGATAAAATCAGCTATGCGGATACGGCTAACCTGAGGGCGTTTATCGAACAACATCCGCAAACGGAACAGGGTATAGTAATTTACACAGGGAAAGAGGTAAAACGGATTACTGAAAAAATAACCGCAATCCCGTGGACTTATTTTACCTAATCAGCGGGAAATAACTAATTAGACGGGGATTTAGAATGTAGTTGTCCCGCTTCATCCCGCCCTAAAGGACTTCCCCCTAAAGGGGACTATAGCCTTTGGTCGCAAGGCGGGACTACGGGGACGTCGCTGGGCTCCGTTAGTTATATTATATAAATAAGGAGATGAAATATGACGCTACAAAACACTAAGAAATGGATGATTGCACTGATGCTTATCGCCGCGGCGGCGCTTATAATGCAGTGCTCAAATACCGGAAGCACCGTTGAAGCCAAGAAACCTGTCTTCCTAAAAGCAACCCCGGAAAACCTGAAAGCCATCCCGATAGACCAACTCTATAAAACATTCGTCGATGTGGAAAAGAATGAAATCATAGATTTCCCGGAGTTCATCAATCGGATGAAAGGCGTCCAGGTGCTCTTATTCGGGGAAAGCCATAACAACGAACCCCAGCACGCCCTCCAGCTGGAGGTCTTAAAGGCTTTTAATGAAGACAAAGGCCATAAAACAGTCCTGGCAATGGAATTCCTTTACCGCCCCATCCAAAAAGAGCTTGATGCCTATACCGCCGGGAAGATGACCGAGGCGGAATTAGTCCCTCTTATCCTGCAGGGATTGAATAAAGACTGGTATGATAAATATTATCGGAGGTTCATCCTTTACGCCGGGGAAAACAAACTGCCCCTGCTCGGGCTTAATGTCTATAACCCGCTCAAGGCAAAATATTCACAGGTCGGCTGGGACGGACTGACCGACGAGGAAAAGCAATACGTCGCCAAAGATATAGATTTGACCAACAAGGCGCACAAGGAATACATACATAAGCAATCCGAGGCGATGATTCAAATGGGCGTCTTTACCGAGGAGCAATTCGACCGGATGTATTGGGGGCAATGCGTCTGGGATGAAACCATGGGGGAAACCATTGCCAATTATTTTAAGGCGTATTTTCATTATGCAGATGCGCCTAGGATACCGGTCCGGATAATGGCGATTGAGGGGCGGGCGCATATTGAATACAAGTTTAACACACCCAGCCGGGCGGCCAAGCGGTATCAGATGAACTATAAGACCCTGATTCCGGTGGAGACAAACGCGCAGGGCAAGGTGGATTACGGGCAATTATTGAGTTCCGGGATAGCGGATTTTATCACCTTTTCCCCAGAATCGCCGGAAGCGGACATGTCTAAATTCCCCAAGAAGATGTTCCAGAAAATCGTTCCACGATAACTTTAATCAGATTTTCAGTGGTTAGGACTATAGTCCTACACCATAAGGAAGAGGGGAAATAGGGTTCGGGGTTAGATACAATAAAAAAAGGGGCGTTCCGAAGAATGCCCCCGATTTATCATTGGTTTGACAAAAGTTAGACCTGGGAAACTTTCACCTCCAAGAACAGTTGCCCGTTCTCTTTGATGAAATTAAGGTGGCTTGCGCCGTCCGGAGTAAAGCGATTTAGCTCTAACCCCTTATTTATTAATACCAATCATTCTAATTATCCGAAGTATTTACTGCGGAAAGAACCATATCAATCTGAGCCCTATAAACTTTGGAACAGCTAAAGATTTCGCACCCCACCGGACAGATAAACACACCCCCCTCTACCCATCCCCCCTATACCCCCTCCCCACCCCCTTTATATCTTCTACCCTACCCCTATCTGGAGTATGCCGAGATTCTATTTAAGGGGAACAAAATAGCCTATTCATCCCGAAGCCGGGATGGCTACCCCCTCTACCCACCTCCCCTATACTCCCCTCCCTACCCCCATTCGGGGGGAGTAGAAAAACTGGAATAGGGGGTGCGACGGGAAAACGGATTTAAAGTTAGAATCTGCTAATCTGTGAAATTTATAGATTAGACTTTTCCCAATGTTTCAGAGTGTTTCATCCCCCATGCCCGCCCTATCTGACTATTATTAATGGGCTTAGGGAAGGCGGGGAAACGGTTTTAGGCGTTTTGGAAATCCGAATTACCGCTCACCTCGTTAGCCAGGATGCGGGCTAAAAACCGACTCCTTAAACCACCGATCATGGATAGATGACTCCGGCAAGATACTTTTATGAAGTCTGTTCTCCAGTCTTATGTATCCCCTTGTTCCCGTTTATGAGAAGTGTGATATGGACTTGTGTAGAATGTTAACAGGTAGTTTAAACCACTCCATTCAAACTTAAACTTGACTTTTCGGGAAATGGCTGATATTATTTCATCCTTATGGTAAAAGCAATCGGGCTTCTTTCAGGCGGGCTGGACAGCCTCCTTGCCGTGGAACTCATCCATAAACAGGGAATCGATATCACCGCGCTCCACTTCACCACCCCATTCTGCCAGTGCGACAACCATAAAGACGGATGCAAGTCGAGCATCACGGTAATCTCCGAGAAACTCGGCATAAAGGTCAAGACCGTCAATAACACCGCGGAATTCCTTAAAATAATCCAGCGCCCCAGGCACGGTTACGGCAAGAATATGAATCCGTGCATAGATTGCCGCATCCTCATGCTCAAAACCGCCGGTGAATATATGAAAGAAAACGGCGCCTCCTTCCTTTTTACGGGAGAAGTCCTGGGACAGCGCCCGATGTCCCAGCATAAGCAGTCGCTCGACCTAATCGAAAAGAAAAGCGGCTTGACCGGGCTTATCCTGCGCCCGCTTTCCGCGAAGTTCCTGGAGCCGACCATCCCGGAAAAGGAAGGCTGGGTAGACCGCGCCAAGCTCATGGGACTCTCCGGACGCGGCAGGCGCGACCAGATGAACCTGGCGAAACTCTTCGAGATAAAAGATTATCCATGCCCGGCAGGCGGATGCTTACTCACCGACCCGGAATTCTGCGCGCGGTTAAAAGACCTGATTAAATACGGCTCGTTAGCCGTAAGCGAAATAATAATCTTGAGGCTCGGCCGCCATTTCCGGATAGATAAAAAGACCAAACTAATCGTCGGGCGGAACGAGCAGGAAAACGACCGATTGGTTGCCATGGAAAAGGAAGGCGACACCGTGATTGACATGACCGATTGCCCCGGCCCGGCGGGAATCCTGCGCGGGGAAACAAACGAGGCGAATATCATGCTGGCGGCACAAATCACCGCGCGCTACGCGGACCATTCGGAAACGGCCGATACCATTCTTACGGCTGTTTTAAAGGCTAAGGGGCAGGTGTTAAGGGAGATGGCAGTACAACCGCTATCACAGGACAAGATTAAAAATTATATTATAACTAAATAAATCTCTGTCCCTAAAGGGAGGCAGTAGCTCTGTCCTCTGTGGTGAATAAATGAAACGTCTGAAAATAAACGGGGAGACCTGTAATATCTACCAGGCGGGATTGCCGGGATTCCCGCGCAACTTCACCCGGGACGGAATCATTTCCGCCATCCTTGCCGGCAATGCCGAGATGCTCAAGGGACAAATCGAGTTTTCCTCCATACACCAAGGCGTAAAGAAGGATTCCAAGACAGGAGAGGAATCCGGTAAAATCTTCCACGAATATCCAGGCATCATGATAAGAGAACTTTCAACCGAATTCAATGCCTGCGATACGACCGCCCTTTATATAATCGGACACTGGCATTACCGCAAGCTCACCGATGATGACGCGCTCTTAAACCGCTACCGGAACAACCTCACCAGGGGAGTTAATTATATCCTAAACCACTTGGACAAGCGTGATTTATTCATAGAAGACCCGTTATTCTGTAACGCGAACAGGTTTTCGCTTAAAGTGACTTACTGGAAAGATTCCTCGATTATCGGGAGATCTGAAGGCGAGCCGGCGTATCCGGTGGTTTATCCATTGGCGCATATCCAGAACATGAACGCGTTAAGATGCGCTTCCGATATGCTGGAGATGGGGAAGCTAAAGGCCATTGCCGAAAAGATGCGCCGCGTGTTGGATATGCTTTATGATGAAAAGTCGGGCGCGTTTTATTTGGCGCTGGATAAAAAAGGGGCAATCAGCGGCGTAAGCTCGGATTCGCTCCATGCCCTCTTTTACCTGGAGCCGGGGGATTTATCGCCTGATAAAATCAAGGCGATTGCGGAATCCGCGAAAGCGCTGGAAACCCCCATCGGCTACCGCACCTTAAGCCCTGAATTGGCCGGGGAATTAAAGAGCTCGTATCACACCAGGACGGTCTGGCCTTTTGAGCAGGCGATAATCCACGCCGGGGCAAAGAAGTTCGGCTTGAAGCATGTCATGGAAGTGAGTGAGCGGATTCTCCCTGTTTTAGATACTGACCCGGAGATATTCGTGCTTGAAGACAATGAATGTAAAAAAGGCGGATGCGACCCGCAACTGTGGACGCTTGCCGCGAAGGAATACTTCAAATCCAAAAAAGCGCTTTAACCTTAACGGTGCAAATGACGGGAACGCGGTTTCCGGCCGGCCTTCGTGATTATGCTTTTCAGCTTTTGCGGCGACATCTCGGTTCCGCTCCTGGTATTTATATTTTTGCAGACGCTTTCGTCAAAGACCGTTTCGCCGATATCATTGGCGCCGGTATGCAGGCACTTGACGGCATTATCCATGCCCAGCCTAAACCAGCTTGCCTGGATATTCGGGAGCGACGAGCCGAAGAACAGGCGGCTGACCGCAAGAAGCCGGAAGGTGGCATCGGTCTCATTTAAATATCCGACCCGCTCGCGCCATTTGGAAGCCAGCTTTTTCAGGTTCGTAAACTCGGTAGTATGGTACGAGAAAGGAATGGGTATGAATTCGATAAACCCGTTGGTTTCCCTCTGAATGTTTCTTATAATTTCCATATGTTCGGCGATATGGATTTCATCCTCCAGATGGCCGAAGAGGATAGTCGCGGTTGTTTTAATACCTATCCTGTGGGCGTTTTTAATGATGTCAACCCAATCATGAGTCCTGATTTTATCAGGGCAGATTTTTTTTCTCAATTTATCGTTGAGTATCTCCGCGTCAAAGCCACCCATAGAGTCCAGGCCGGATTCCTTAAACTTTTTTAATACTTCTATGGTCGGGTTTTTGGAGCGCTTGGCGATAAAAGATATCTCTAAAGGAGAAAATCCCTGGATATGAGTCGAAGGAAAAACCTTCTTTATCTCCTTCAACAGGTTACAATAGTAATTAAAATTCAGCTCGGGATTACATGCCCCGTAAATACAAAGCTGTTCGACATCCTTGTCTTCCTTCAGCTTATTAATGACATTGCTTATTTTCAGGGTAAAACTGCCTTTCTCGTTTTTCCTTTTGAAATAGGAGCAGAAGCGGCAGCGGTAACGGCAGACATTCGTATAAGCAATGTGTTTGCTGTGGAGATAAGTAACCACTCCACGATGAAGCCGTTTGTTGAGCATATCCGCGGTGCGGTTTATTTCCTCGGTCATGACTGGATAGCTCTGCATCAGGACGATTGCCTCGGTCGCGGTGACCTCTCCCCCGCCTAAAGCTGTTTTAAGAATAATTCTCGGATCCATTATTTTTCTCCTTTTATAATATTTTTTCCATGAATTTATCGAGCGTCTGAGCGGGATAAATCTTCTCGCTCATGAATTCCTCTTCAGGAAAGCCGTGCCAATCCGACCCGGCGGTTATCAACAAATCGAGTTTTTCAGCAACCGTATGGTAATAAAACGAATTATTATTCGATTTCCTGCGGTTATAGGCTTCTACGCCGTCCATTCCCATGGAAACAAAAACCGCAATATATTTATCAAAAAACTTCATCGGGGGATGCGCCCAGATGCACACGCCTCCGGAGTTTTTAACCAGCCCGATGACATCGGCAATTTTAGTGGTCGTTTGGGGAACGATATTAAGGTCGTATTTAAGATAACTCTGGAACGCGTCGACGGGAGAATCCGCATAGCCCTTTTCCACCAGCAACTGCGCCAGGTGGTTACGCCCAATGCTTTCCCCGTGATAAAAACGACCCAGTTCCACCCGGGTGAGATTTATTCCTTTCTTTTCAAGATTAGCCAAACCCTTGGAAATCCTGGATTCTCTATCAGCCTGCGCAGTGGCAACAAAGCTCTTCAATTCTTCAGAAAGGCCATCCCGGAAATAACCGAGAACGTGGATTTCCGTACCTTCATAAGAAGAGCTTATCTCTATACCCTGGATTACCTTAATACCGTCATTTGCATTCTGCTGCTTTAACCTTTCACCTCCGGAATAGCTATCATGATCGGTCAATGCGATTATCTTTAGACCGGCGTTTCTTACTTTGTTAAAAACCTCATCAGGCGGGTATAATCCGTCTGATATATTGCTGTGCAAATGCAAATCAACAGACATTTTTTTATTATAGCATTTTCCTAATAAAATGCAAGAGTAATTTTTTTGACACCTTGGTTTAATATCTGCTATGCTATAATCCAGCGGGCTAGAAGTCGCGAAAAAACTACGATACAGGGCGTCATCTTTTGCCTTATTTCCAGTAAAAAAATATGAGTAAATTAGAAAAATTATTTTTAATAGACGGTAATTCTTACATTTACCGGGCTTTTTATGCCATCAGGCATTTATCAAACTCAAGCGGCCTTCCCACCAACGCGATATACGGATTCACCACCATGATACTGAAAGTAATCAACGATTATAAACCAGCTTACCTGGCAATCGCCTTTGACGCTAAAGGACCGACTTTCCGCACTAAAATATACAGCGATTATAAAGCCAACCGGCCGAAAATGGCGGATGAACTGGTAATGCAAATACCCTATATAAAAAATATCGTGGAAGCTTTTAACATACCACAGCTGGAAAAGCCCGGATTTGAGGCGGACGACATCATCGGGACCATCTCCCGCCTTGCCGAACAGCAGGGAATCGCCACGGTTATCATCACGGGCGACAAGGATATGACCCAGCTCGTCTCGGAAAAGATTACCCTGCTGGACACCATGAAAGATAAAACAACCGGTGTGGAGGAAATCAAAGAAAGATTCGGGGTTGCACCGGATAAAGTGGTCGATATCTTCGCATTGGCAGGGGATAAAACCGATAATATCCCCGGTATTTCCGGAATCGGCGAAAAAACCGCTATAGAACTGATTAAAGAGTTTGGGGACATAGAAACTCTTATAAAAGAAGCGGATAAAATTAAAAAGGAAAAACTCAGGGAAAAAATTATCGCCAATCCGGATGACGCCAGATTAAGCAAGGAATTATTCACCATCAAAACCGATGTCCCATTGCCGGTGAAAATAAACGAGCTTAAACAAGGGACACCGGATATCGAACGATTAAGGAATATTTTTACCGAATTGGAATTCAGCAAATTCCTTAAGGAATTAACCCCGGCAAAGAATATCTCCTATGACGAATACCGGCTTGTTCTTGATGAGAATAGCTTTAATAATTTAATCAATGACCTGCAAAAAGCGGACAGTTTTGCCGTGGACCTGGAAACCACCTCTAAAGACCCGGTCCAGGCGGAGATTGTCGGCATTTCTTTATGCCATCATCCCAAGAAATCTTTTTATATACCGGTCGGGCACACTTATCCGGATGTCCCAAAGCAACTGAATAAGGGGAAAGTATTGAAAGCGCTTAAAGGGCTCCTGGAAAAGCCGGATAGCAGAAAAATCGGGCAAAATATCAAGTTCGATATGATTATACTCAAGCGGCACGGCCTCGAAATAAAAGGAGAAATCAGCGACACCATGATTGCCTCCTACCTATTGAATCCTGCCAAGCATAACCACAATCTGGAAGAAATCAGCCGTGAATATCTCCAGCACCAGATTATTACTTATAAAGACGTGGCCGGAACAGGCAAAAAGGAAATAACCTTTGACAAGGTCCCGCTGGAGATTGCCAAGGACTATTCAGCGGAGGACGCCAACGCCGCGTATCTTTTGGACCGGATTCTTATCCCTAAGCTGGAAGAGGCCAATCTCTACAAACTTTATAATGAGATAGAACTGCCGCTGGTAAAAGTGCTTGCGCAGATGGAACTGGACGGAATTAAGGTAAACAAAAAATTCCTTTCCGCATTAGCCGATGATTTTAATAAACGCCTTGATAAGCTGAAGAAAGAAATATACCGGATGGCCGAGGAAGAATTCAACATTGATTCGCCCAAGCAACTCCAGCATATCCTTTATGAAAAGCTCGGACTGCAGAGGGGTAAAAAGATAAAGACCGGCTTTTCCACGGACAGCGATACCCTATCGCGACTGGCAAACGAGCATCCCCTGCCTGCCCAGATACTGGAATACAGAACTATTGCCAAGCTGAAAAGCACTTATATCGAAGGGATGGATGCCATGATTAACCCCCAAACCGGGCGTTTGCACACATCCTATAACCAGACCGTAACGGCGACGGGACGGCTTTCCAGCAGCGAACCGAACCTGCAAAATATTCCGGTCCGGACCGAGGAAGGCAGGAAAATCCGGCAGGCTTTTGTCCCGGAAAAAGGCTGTATCTTCATCTCCGCCGATTATTCGCAGATTGAATTGCGCCTATTGGCCCATTTCTCAAAGGATGAAAAACTAATCAAGGCTTTTGAGAATGACGAGGATATCCATACATTCACCGCCACGGAAATATTTAATGTCACAAGCGACATGGTAAACAACGAAATGCGCCGGGCAGCCAAAACCATAAATTTCGGAATCATCTACGGGATGAGCGCTTACGGGCTGGCGCAGCAGCTTTCCATCAGCAATGAAATGGCACAGCAATATATCGAAAGTTACTTCGCCCGTTACCCGGAAATAAAAGATTACCTGGAAGAAACCGTAATTTCAGCACGGGAAAAAGGTTATGTGGAAACACTTTTCGGAAGGAAGCGATACCTGCCGGAAATAGCCAGTTATAACACAACCGTCCGCAATTTCGCCGAGAGAGCCGCGGTTAATGCCCCGCTCCAGGGAACAGCCGCGGATATCATGAAAAAAGCCATGATTAACCTCTATAACCGCCTCTCCGGGACAAAGCTTAAAACAAAAATGGTACTGCAGGTCCATGATGAATTAATATTCGAAGTTCCGACCGATGAGGAAAAGAAAATCGTTCCTATAATCCAAGCCGAAATGCAAAACACCTGCAAGCTTTCCGTTTTCCTCAAAGTGGATTTAAAAAAAGGCGATAACTGGTCGGAAATGGAACCGGTTAAGTCATGATGTTATCAAAGTACTGCTATCAATAAGATAAAACGTGGAAAGGATGAAAACCAGCATCATCACGGCGGTTAAAACACGAACCGGCATAGTCGGTTTCGAATAATCAGAGGGAGAAGATTCCCAATCCATTCCATACCCGCTAATGACGATAAATTTATACATCAAATAACACTCCAAGGCAAACGGCAGGAAGCCGAGATATCCCACAACCGGCATTGCAAATATCTTACAGCAATTTAAATAAGGCAGGCTATAAACCCAGCTTGCCTGCGCCTTCCCGTTCCAGGCCTCCCATAAAAAACCGCAGATAAACCCGGCAAGCGCCAACCTGACAATCCTTGGGTATTCCTTTTGCAAGAATAAAGAAGCTTTAGCTAACCGGTAATTTACAGGTTCCAACAAGAATATAAAAGCTATCCAGATAAGCGGGAAAAAGTATTGCGGGAAAAAGAGCGGCAACAGAATAAAAATTATCCCTAATCCTGATACCGGGTTAAAATATTTCCTGTCGATAAGCGTTGGTTCGCCTTCATTCTTCCCTTTAAGGTAAAACATCCCTAATGCTCCAAGAAGCTCATCGGTTTCAAATATGGCCGGTAAAACCGTGGCAAATGATATAAAATACCCCAGCCATCTCTGCCAGATGACAGAAGGAAGGTATTCATAAAACCAGTTTTGCAGGCGTAGATTGAAAAGCTCAAAAACCAGCCAGATAATCACCGACCAGGGTAACATTAGAAAGAATGATTTGGTCCGGCTAACTATCAAAGAATTGCCTTTAAGGCGGTAAATCACGCCGTCAATAATAAACAAATAACTCCACCAAATAATCGGGTAAAACCAGCGCAGGATAAACTCACAATCAAAAAACCATATTACGCCATAACATAATAACTGCCCGATAATCCCAAGCCAGATTAAATTACGCTTTAAGGAATCCATATTATTGATTTTAACACGCCGCCAGAAATGAATCAAACATTATGAAAGCAAAATAAAAAGGGCGTCCCGACGTTACATCGGGGCGCCCTTGATGTATCCAAGAGTGTATTATTTATTTGCCTTTTTCTTTGGGTGGCCTTTGAGGCTTCGGGCCCGGACCTTTTCCCTGTCCTTTACCTTGTCCCTTGCCGTCTCTTCCTTCTCCCTGGCCGTGATCACGGACGCCGTTATTTTCCTTGTGTTCTTTCCTCTTCTGCTGTAATTTTTCCCCGGCTTTGCCGCGTTCATCATCGCTGATTTTGCCATCGCCGTCCGTATCTATCTTTTTCCTCAACTCCTGCCTTCTGGCCTTGAACTCATTACGGGCATGAGCTTTTTCATCATTACTCAACTGGCCGTCGCCATCTTTATCAAACCTTTTAACTAATTCCGCCCGGCGGCTTTGGATATCCTGCTTAGCGGTGGCTCTTTCATCATCGCTCAGCTTGCCGTCGCCGTCCTTGTCAAATCTCTTGACAAATACCGTCTGAAAACGTTCCCTGACAAAATGGAATTCTTTAAGTTCATTACCTTCAAGTTTGCCGTTACCGTTTTTGTCAAACCTTTTCAGGACTCCGGCTTTGAATGTTTCACGGTCTTTTTCAAACTTTGCTTTTTCCTCATCGCTTAATTGGCCGTCGTTATCAGAATCGTATTTCTTAAGAATCTTCTTTTCGTTATTTCCCTTCCGCTGTTGTTCGACAAACTTCCTGGCTTCTTTCTTTTCATCTTCACTAAGCTTGCCATCACCATCCGCATCAAATTTCTTAACGAATTCGCCCCTGCGATTTTCGAGCTCCTGCTTAGCGGCGGCTTTTTCGTCATCGTTCAATTTGCCATCGCCATCCTTATCAAATGCTTTTTTAATCTTTTCCCTTTGGGCAGGAGGAATCGGCCTGCGCTTCGGCTTGGGGCCGTTAGGGTTTTTCTCCCCCGGCGCAAACTCTTCGTCATTTCCCTGGCCGCTATCACCATCGCCTATCTGGTCAACCTTACCGCTTTTTTCATCATCTTTGTTATCGCCTTTGCCATTATCCTTTGCCATTACCTGCGTGGAGACTAATCCGAGAACAAGGATTAGCGCTATTGCTATCAATATGTTCTTTTTCATATTTCTTTTCTCCTTTCTGTAATATATAAACACCGCTCTTGTTAAAAAGTTTCGCTAAAAAGCGATAAATTATAAAAAATACTATATATTGACTTCTCTCCGGTAACTTAATAAAATCAACCATATGCCAGCTGAAAAAGAAGCCGTTGAACAAGGAACGCCTCAAAACCTCAAGGATATAGAAAAGCTTTTTATCGCCTTGAGCAAGAACAAGGGCTCGGATTTGCATCTCAAGGCTAATTTAAAGCCGATTTTCCGTATTGCCACGGTGCCGCACGAAGCGGGACCTCGCGTTCTGGGCGATGCGGACGTCCAGCGCCTGATTTACGAAATTCTCTCGGAAAAGCAGAAAAAAGAATACGAACAGGAAGGCGATATCGACTTCGCTTATAATATCGAAGGCTGGGGCAGGTACAGGATAAACGTCTTCCGCGACAGGGGAAGCGTGGCGGTGGCGGTGCGCCGGGTGAATACGGAAATCCCCTCTTTCGAACAATTACACCTGCCACCGATACTAAAAAAAATAGCCCTGTTACAGGATGGGCTGATTATCGTTGCAGGCCCGACCGGTTCGGGCAAATCAACAACCCTTGCGTCTATTCTTCAATACATCAATAACAACCGCCGATGCCATATCATCACTATCGAAGACCCGATAGAATACCTGTTTAAGGATGTAAAATCATTCATTAACCAGCGCGAGGTCGGGCTGGATGTAAAAACATTCGCCTCGGCTTTAAAATACGTGGTCAGGCAAGACCCGGATGTAATAATGCTGGGAGAGATGCGCGACCCGGAAAGCCTGGAAGCAGGACTCATGGCCGCGGAAACCGGACACCTCGTTTTGGGAACGGTCCACGCCTCAAGCGCTTACCAGACTATTTCACGCATTCTGGACTTATTCCCGACTGAACGGCAGGAACAAATCCGCCAGGCACTTTCTTTTAACCTTAAATCAATCATCTGCCAGAAATTGCTGCCCGGAGCAAAACCGGATGTCGCTCGGATGGTGCCCACGGTTGAAATATTGCTCAATAACCCCTCGACACAAAAACTCATCCAAGAAAAAGAGGACAAAAAGATACAGGAAGTCATCCGCGGCGCAGAAGAAGAAGGTATGCAGGATTTCAACCGTTCGCTCTTTAATCTTATCAACGAAGGGCTGATAAACAAGGAAGTGGCTTTCAAATATTCACCCAATGCCGAACAGTTAAAAATGTATCTGCAAGGCATCTTCCTTGATGACGAGCGTAAGATAATCGGCTAAATAAATTACTTTCCGCTGGATTGCAATAATTCTTGAGCAAAGCGTTAAAATAGATTATCCTACCATACATACAATATATGGATAAACATATTATCTTTTTGAGCGACGCGCATCTTTCCGTCGGCTATCCGCAGCGGACGGCAAAGATGCTGGATTTCATGCTTTCCCCGGAATTCCGCTCGGCTGCAAGAATCTATATCCTGGGCGACCTTTTCGATTTCTGGATAGGGCCCAAACATATAGAACTGGTTGATTATCAGGATATACTTTCCGCCTTACGAAAACGCACCAAAGATGGGCAACAGATTAATTTCATCTACGGCAACCGCGATTTCCTGGTAGATAAGTCTTTTGCCAAGGCTACCGGGGTAAAGATATTAGGCGACAGCGCTGATTCACAACTGGATGGCAAAAAAGCATGGCTAACGCACGGAGACCTGTTATGCACCCTTGATAAAGGTTATAAGAGTTATCGCCGGCTGGCGAGGAGCAAACTCATTAAAGCCGCTTATAAAAGTATCCCTCAAAAAGCAAGTTACGGAATAGGCAAATCCTTGCGCGGGCTTTCCACCCATCTGGTAAAACAAAAGCCCGACCCGGAAAGAAATATCACGCCAAAAGCAGTCGAGGCAACTTTTAAAAAAGGATATGATATTATCATCTGCGGACACGTCCACCGCAACGGCGAGGAAAGCTATCCGGGCGGCAAAACGCTTTATACATTAGGTTCATTCGGTGAAGGCGGGCATTACCTGGTTTACAAAAACGGCTTTTTAAAGCCATCGGTATTCTGAAGCTTCCATCCCGAAAAGCCAAGAGAATATTTACAAAGCATATCTAAAATGATATGATTCCCCCCATGAAAACGGTCGGATTTATCAGCCTGGGATGCCCCAAAAACCTGGTGGATTCAGAAGTAATGTTGGGTGCTTTAGAAAAAGCCGATTACAAAATAGTATCTGATGGCCAACCGGCTGATATTTTCATCATTAATACATGCTGTTTTATCAAGGATGCCACCGAAGAATCGGAAAGCATTATAAGGCAGGCGCTAGCGCTCAAAAATGAAGGCAAATATAAAAAGGTGGTAGTTGCCGGATGTTTGCCACAACGCGTGGGCGATACGCTTAAGGATAAATATAAAGCAGATGCATGGCTGGGCTCTTTCGGAAGAGACGAAATTGTTAACCTTTTACGCAAACTTTCCGTTGCGGAAAAACCGGTCAATGCCGTTCCTCACGTTCCTGAAGCGGCTAGGATTGATAACCAGCGATGGCGTTTCACCCCAAAACATTTCGCTTATTTAAGGATTGCTGAGGGATGCGATAACCGATGCACTTATTGCGTGATTCCGCGCTTCCACGGGCGTTACCGCAGCAAACCCATGCCGGAAATAATCAAGGAAGCCGAAAAGCTGGCAAAAGACGGCGTTAAAGAAATCAATCTTATCGCCCAGGATACCACTTATTACGGAAAGGATTTATATGGAAAATCCAAATTAGCCGAATTACTGAGGAAACTAGCGGGTGTTAAAGGGGTAGAATGGATACGGGTTCTTTATACCAATCCGCGCTATTTTACAGATGATTTAATAAACGAAATAGCCGTGAATAAGAAGGTGGTTAAATATATTGATATTCCGATACAGCATATCAGCGATAACATACTTCGTAAAATGGGCAGGGGGATAAAAGGCAAAGATATAATCGAACTCATAACCAAATTGCGTAAAAAGATAAAAGGACTGTTCTTAAGAACGTCAATAATCGTCGGATTCCCCGGCGAGACAGAAAAAGATTTTAACGAACTTATGGATTTCCTGAACAAAGCCAAATTCGAGCGTCTGGGGGCTTTTATATATTCTCCGGAAGAAGGCACGCCGGCTTTCGGCTTTGAGAAACAAATCACGGAACAGCTTAAGGCAAAACGACTTGACACTCTCATGCGCACCCAGCAAAAAATCGCCTTTGGTTTTAACTGGAAACTAAAAGGAAAGATTATCCCCGCCATTATCGACAGCCGGGAAGGCGGATATTTTATCGGGCGGATTTACGGAGACGCCCCGGAAGTGGACGGGAATATCTTTATAAAGCCGGCAAAACAAGGCGGGAAAAGCTTGAGGACAGGCGCCATATATAATATACTGGTCACGGGTTCCAAGGGATATGATTTGACAGGAGCACTTTATGAATCTTGCTAACCGTTTGACACTAAGCCGCTTGTTTATTTCAATCATTTATTTTGTGATAATATTCTTTGCTTATAAAGACGGCGTTTTCCATACGGCATTGATAAATTGCGCCCTGGGCCTTTTTGCTATAGCGCTCCTGACCGATGTATTAGACGGCTATATTGCCCGGCGGTATAAAATGGTAACCAATTTCGGCAGGATTGCCGACCCGTTCATAGATAAAGTACTGGTCTGCGGGACTTTCGTATTTTTTGTCAGCTGGGCTCCCATGCAATATTTCATGCCGGCCTGGATGTTGGTAATAATTTTAGGGCGTGAATTCCTGGTCAGCGCGTTAAGGGCTTTTGCCGAGTCAAAAGGCATCGCTTTCGGCAGCTCTTTGTGGGGCCAGCATAAAATGACAACTCAAAGCCTGACGATAATCTGGGCCCTGATTTATTGGGGACACCTGGCAAGAAGACCCGACCTGCTTCCGGCATCGGCGGTCATATTAAAAGCTTTCATCTGGCTTACCCTAATCACAACCATTATTTCCGGCCTTTCATATATACTAGCTTTCTATAAATTATCACGTCAGGTTAAACAGGATTAACCGAATCAATGAAGAATTTCATTTTAAAAGGACTGGTCAGCGCCGCTTACACAGGTTATTTCCCATGGATCGGCGGGACAATCGGAACGATTTTTGCGGTCGATATTTACCTTATCTGTTACGGATTCATAAATATGCCTTATAAAGAATATCTTATAAGCGGCGCCGGCGTATTGTTTTTTTCCATCATCTGCCTTTTAACCGGGAAATGGGCGGAAAAATATTACGGCAAAAAGGATCCCAAGCCATTCGTGCTGGATGAATTTGCCGGTTATTTCCTATCGGTATTCATGATAAACCTTTCGGATATGCCGGCTTTGTCAGTTATCACCTCCTTTATACTTTTCAGGTTTTTTGATGTGCTTAAGCCTTTCCCGGCAAAACAAGCGGAAAGACTAAACGGCGGAATAGGTATTGTCACGGATGATTTAATCGCGGGTTTTTATGCCAATATTTTAACCAGAATACTGCTGTCTATGCCGTGGTTTATAAAACTTGACCCCTCTTCATATATTTTGTAATGTTTAAATATTATGCCAACAGGTGAATCGCGTAAATTTAAAAGCGGTATTTATAAAAATCCTGCAAAATCAACCATACGCCGCACTAAAACAGTGGTTTTACCGCGGGCAAGCGAAGACGGGACCGAACAACCAAAGTATGTTTCATTAAAACCTAGAGGTTTGCCGTTAGGCTTAAAATACGCCCTCTTAACCGCGTTGGCAATCACCATCGCCATAATCATCGTGGTAATTATTTCCTATGTCTCAATCCGGAACGAAGTGGAAGACCAGATAAACGAATCAGGTATCATGCTAACCAATGTATTATCAGGTTTTGATGTGGAATTCTGGAAAGATGCCCAAAAGAACAATAAAATGGAGCAGATTAAAGCAGCTAATGTCATCAATTTTCTTGTCACGGAAGAAAAAGGGGCAGACGTATTTTTAGTCGCCTCATTAAAACCACCGCAACAATATAAACTTGAAAACGACCGGTCATTAAAAATCACACCGGATGATATAGAAATCAGGGAACTGGATTATTCGGAGCAAACCGGTGAAACCGACCGTATAAGAACCCGAGCTTACCGCAAAGAGCTTTTGGACAAAAGCGGAAAAGGAACAGACCATTATATCACATTGTTCATTTCAGCTCGTAAAATCGACGAGGTTTTAAACAGCCTGTTTATAATATTTTTATTGCCGGCATTCCTGGCAATCGCCATCGGCGCCGGACTCGGATTATGGATGGCATCCCAGGTAACCAAACCTATCAAAAACCTCATTGATGACATGGAAGAAGTCAGCGGCGGCAACCTGGAACACCAGTCGACCGTATCTTCACAGGATGAAATCGGCGTATTAACCAAGGTTTTTAACCGGATGACCAACAGCCTGAAAGCGGCGCATGACAAGGAATTGGAGGCAAAAGCACTTGAACATGAACTAAACATTGCCCATGAAATACAGGCAAATCTTTTGCCTAAGAAAATACCGGAAATACCGGGTTATGATATCGCGACATATTACAGAGCAAGCAAGGAAGTGGGCGGCGATTATTACGATATCATCAATATCGACGAATCCAACATCGGAATCATCGTAGCTGATGTTTCCGGCAAAGGGATTCCCGGCTCGATGGTCATGACCATGGCACGCAGCCTGGTGCGCATGGAAGCCGGGCGTAATCCTTCCGCCGCGGATACCCTGATAAAAGTAAACCGTATCATGGCGACCGATATACGGCGCGGGATGTTCGTCACAGCCCTTTACATCGTGTTAAATATCAAAAACCATACCGCCCTGGTAAGCAGCGCCGGCCATAACCCGCTTGTCATCTGGCGCAAAAAATTAAATAAACATGAATTGGTTAACCCTAACGGGATAGCTCTGGGCTTTGACCGCGGCCCTGTTTTTGAGCGAACTATTAAAGAAGTCACGATTAACCTGAGCTGGGGCGACCGCCTGGTCGGCTATACCGACGGCGTGGTGGAATCAATGAACCAGCATGATGAGGAATTCGGCTCAGAACGATTCTACAACCTGGTTAACCGGCTGGGCGAAATAGAATCCCGGTTGTTCATAAACAAAGTAATGGAAGAAATTGATGCGCATCAGGGCAATGCGCCCCAACATGACGATATAACACTTATCTCTTGTAAATTCAGCGGATGAACTTAAAAAGGAGAACTTGAATTATGAGCGATGAAGCAAGAGGAAATACGTTAAGGAAACAGTTACCGGATAAGGATAAATACCAAGACAGGCTGATAATCACCAGCGATTTGAAGCTGCTTTACCTGGTCAGGCAGTTTGTCGTCAATTTTATGCGCCAGATTCCCCTGCCAGCCGATTATGAAAACCGGCTCGTCTTGGCGGTTGATGAAGCCGTCAGCAATATCATAGAACACGCTTACGAATCAAAAACCGATGGTTATATCGACATACAAATAGCCAGGAACGAAAAAGAAATTTCTTTCAGTATTACGGACTGGGGGAAGCCTTTTAACCCCAATAGAGTCAAAAAACCTGATATAGCAAAATCTATCAAAGCCGGAGCCAAAGGCGGCTTGGGCATCTTCCTGATGAAGCAAATAATGGATGAAGTAAAATATACTTTTAAAAGTGGACAAAATCATTTGTATTTAGTAAAGTATCTGGCTTTGCAAAAGGAGGCATAATATGGGCGACTTTCAAATCAATACGCAAAAATTATCAGATGGAATAACATCTATTTCGGTAAAAGGATTCCTGGATGCCTATACCTACAGCGAATTCGAGCAAACTATTAATAATCTTTTTAACCAGAAACAGTATAAATTAGTCGTTGACCTGTCAAACGTGGATTATATCTCGAGCGCCGGAGCGGGTGTTTTTATCGGCGCCATCGGCCTGGCGCAGGAAAACAACGGTAATATTATCATCATCCGCCCCAAACCGGGCGTAAAGGAAGTCTTCGACCTTCTGGGCCTTTCCCAGATTTTTACCATTACCAATAACCTGGAAGCCGCCATAAAGACTTTAACGGGAAAATAAACTCAGCATAATGCGCCCTCGTTATTACTTGGTAAGCGCCTGCCTGGCAGGAATAAATTCCCGCTATGATGGTTCTTCCGTATTAAATCGATTCCTTTATCGCCGACTTAAAGACAAGCCCTTGCTGATTGTCTGCCCCGAATTATCCGGAGGGTTACCCGTTCCCAGGCCGCCGGTTCAGATTACCGGCAAAAACAGCGCCAACACTTACAGCGGAAAATCTGTCTGGGAAAACAAAGCGCGATTAACCTCCGTAAAAGGAAAAGATTTTACCAAAGCTTTCCTTAAAGGCTGTAAAAGAATCAATAAGCTGTTGAAAGTGGTCAAAATAAAATCGGCTTTCATTAAAGCGCGCAGCCCATCCTGCGGAAACGGATTTGTCTATAACCGAAACCTAAAAACAGGCAAAGTAGAATTAGTCAAAGGGGACGGTGTTTTTACCCATATGCTAAAAAAGCGGAAAATTCCGGTTAAGGCTTTTTAGCCGGCTGGGATTGGATGCTTTTGCCTTCCTTCTTGGTCCTTTGCTTCGCGTATTCCCAGGTATATTCATAAAGGTGCAGGCCCTTGCTGGCGGCGAATATCTCTCCGTCTTCCACGCCGATTTCGGAAGCCATGTATTCTTTCAGAAGCTGCAATCCGGCCAGGTTGGAAGGCGTTCCCGCCCATAAATCCCATGAGCGGAAATACAGCATGAAATGCAGCTTGCCGTAGCGAATCCTTGTATCAATAATGCGCAGGCACGGCGGGTCAACCAGTTTGATATCAGAAGGCATGCCTATTTCCATGGTCGCCTGGTTCGTCCCGTAGCCGTGTGTCTTGTAGATTTTTATCACCTCTTCTATCTGGTTGACGTTAAGCGGCATCTCTTTGAACATCTTACCCCGCTCCACTTCCCCGAAAGCTTTCGGGGGGACGATAGGGAGTCCCTGCCTTTCAGGCAGGGCGCCTGCCTCCGGCACCTTGACGCGCGGGTCGACCAGCCGCTCCCCGTAGGTATAATCCTCACCCTCTTGCTTCACTCCGGTCAAGAGGTAATTCATGTATTGCTCGACATATTCCATGGAACTGGGCGCGGGAATGGATGAGCCTTCCGGCATTAAAGGTATTATCGGGCGGTGACCGGGCTTTTTGACCTGTATAACCACATAATCAAATTCAAGCCTTCTCTGGCCGGTAAAACTGCCCCGATCAATGGTGTAAACATGGCCGTAATCGAGTATTTTATCCACGCACTGGAACCAGGCATCATCAAGGTTAAAAGCTTCGATAAAAACAGGCTTCATCTGGCTTGACGGCGTCATAAATATTCTCCGTATTAATCAGCGCAGTTCTTCGTTTAAGTACGCTTTCAATTCTTCCCCGTGCTTCAAGATTTCATCGACATCAATCTCTTTTTTAGGGGAAAGTATATACGAAAAAACATAATGATTCTCAATTGGATAAGGGATAAGGAACATAAAAAGGTCAAAAGGGAAAATATGGATGAAGGGCGGGCTTACCGGCGCCAGGTTTGTCTGCGTTTCGTAGCCGTCTTTTTGCAGGATTACCTGCCTGGTCCCGTAATAGGTAAAAGGGAACGTATGGGGCGTCACACCTATTTCCTGCGAATCGACAATCAACTTCGCCCCCTCGGGCTGCGAACGGATGGTTATCTGGCGGTTCGCGCACCCGGCAAAGATAACCAGCACACTTAAGATTATAATAATACGCTTCATATTATTTCTGTTTATTATTATACAATCCTTCCGGTTTAATTCCACTAATTATAAACTCTTTGCTGACCGGTTTTACCGCGCCTGAATGCAGCCCCCTCAATTGCAGTTTGCCGATGCTTATCCTCGTGAGCGATTTTACCGGATAGCCGAACTTGGCAAAAACCCTGCGTATCTCCCGTTTCTTGCCTTCCGTTATGGTCATTTCCAAAACCGTCAAGTTGGGCATCTTCTTTATTATTTTCATCTTGGCCGGAGCGGTTTTGCCTTCGGAAAGCCAGACGCCTTTCTGTATCTTTTCCGCCACATCAAGCGGTAACGCTCCCCTGACCACGATGTGATAGGTCTTGGGGACCTCGTAGCGCGGATGTATCATCATGTTGCAGAGGTCCCCGTCATTGGTCACTATTACGAGGCCTTCGGAATCAGAATCCAATCTCCCGACCGTGTAAAGGCGGTAAGGGATATTCTTAAAAAGATTCATAATCGTCCGCCGTCCGCGTTCGTCTTTATTGGAACAGATATAGCCCTTGGGCTTGTGGACCAGGAAATAGCACTTCGACTCGGTCTTTATGGGACGGCCTTGGTAGTAAATAGTGTCCCGGCTTGGGTCGACCTTGACGCCCACTTCCCGGACGATGGTGTTATTGACCTTGACCAGCCCCTGCCTGATTAAATCCTCGCACTTGCGCCGGGAGGCGATTCCGGCATGCGCCATCACTTTATGAAGCCGCTCTTCCATCAGAAAATATCCTTCTGGATGAGGTTGATCGGTATTTTCTCCTTGAGGTGTTCGCAGGCGGATTTGGTGATTTTCCTCCCGCGCGGGGTTTTTTCCAGGAAACAGCACTGTATCAAAAACGGTTCGTAAACCTCTTCTATCGTATCCTCTTCCTCGCCCACGGAAACGGCGATGGTCTTTAATCCTATCGGCCCCCCGCCGTGGTTGATGAGCGTTTTTAGAATCTTTCTATCCGTTTCTTCCAGCCCCGCGTTATCTATCCCGAGCATCTCCAGCCCTTCGAGCGCGATTTTCAGGGTGATGACGTTATTGGATTTCACCTGCGCTAAATCCCGGATTCTCTTAAGGAGCCGGTTGGCAACGCGCGGAGTGCCCCGGGCGCGCTGGCTGATGAGCTTTCCGGCGTCATCCTCCAGTTTAACGTTCAGGAGTTTGGCAGAGCGTTCGGTAATCTTTAATAAATCCTCTACCGGGTATAATTCCAGCTTTTCGAGTATCCCAAAGCGCGCGCGGAACGGGTCGCTCAAGAGCCCCTCGCGCGTGGTCGCGCCGATAAGTGTGAATTTCGGGACATCGATATTGACGCTCCGGGCGTGCGGGCCCTGGTCTATCATGATATTGATGGTGTAATCCTCCATCGCGGAATAAAGGTATTCTTCAACCGTCTTGGGCAGCCGGTGGATTTCGTCTATAAAGAGGATATCCTTGGGCTGGAGATTGGTGAGTATCCCGACCAGGTCCGCGGGACGCTCCATGGCCGGGCCGGAGGTCACTTTGATTTCCGCCTGGCAGCGCTTGGCAACCAGGTGCGCAAGCGTGGTCTTGCCTAATCCGGGCAGGCCGGTAAAAAGGATGTGGTCGAGCGCCTCTGACCGCTTCTGCGCGGCGGTGATGTATATCTTGACGTTGTTGACTATCTTGGATTGGCCGACGAACTCGTCGAAACTCTGGGGACGTAATGTTTGGTCAAGGCTTAAATCGTCAGCGCTCTTGACGCTGGAAATTATCTTGGGCTTAAAACTCTGGGGTTTATTAATAGCCATATATTAACAACAGGATTAAACGCCCCATTCTGGGTTCCCAATAATCGGGAGTCCCGTGGAACGGGAGGATTAGCCAGATTATATGGAGAGTTTAATATATAATGCTTTCCCGCTCAAGTATTTTGCTAAAGAAATTAAAGATGAGCAGTTTATAGCCAATGACCCGTGAATAACTCCATCCTGTGTAATCCGCCCCGCTCCACAATATAATATGAATCAGCTGCTCTACCAAAGTTATTGATATGAGCGTCCCTTACGATAGTTAAGGGATGGCCTATTTTTTAGCTTCAGCAGGAGTTTCTTTCTTGGCTTCTTTGGCTTCCGCTTTCGGCTCGTGCTTTGCTTCCGGCTTAGCCTCTGCCTTACTCTCCGCTTTCGCTTCGGCCTTCTCCTCCGGCTTCTCCTTCATTTCTTCCGGCACTTCCTCTTCGGCTCCGGGCACGATGGTGTCCTTGAGCTTGGCGGCCTTGCCGACCCTATCCCTCAGATAATAGAGCTTGGCGCGGCGGGTGCTTTCTCCGCTTCTCTTAATTGCGATTTTAGTGACATTGGGTGAATGGACCGGGAAAATACGCTCCACGCCTTCGCCCTGGACGATGCGCCGGACGATGAAGGTCTCGTTCACGCCGCCGCCTTTACGGGCGATGACGATTCCGTTAAATATCTGGATTCTTTCCTTGTCGCCTTCCATTACCTTGACGTGGACATCGACCGTATCGCCGATATCGAACTTGAATTCCTTTTTCCTGAGATAATCTTTTGAAATCTCTTCCATGATGTTCATACTTATATCCTTTCTCTATTTCTATTGCCTAAAGCAGTCAAGGCCTTTTCCCGATTAATCGGGATCCGCCTCTGGCGGACTCTACCTATTAGCCCTCAAACTGCGCCATTTATTAATCTCATCGTGATTGCCGGAAAGAAGCACCTCCGGAACCGCGATTCCCTTATAAACCCGGGGCCGGGTATAATTGGGGAAATCCAGCTTATCGCCCTTGCTGAACGATTCCTCCACGGCCGAGTTCGGATTACCCAGGACATTCGGAACCAGCCGGATTACGGAATCTATCACCACTGCCGCCGGTATTTCTCCACCTGAAAGAACGTATTTGCCGATAGAGAGCTCTTCGAACTCGATGAGCTCTTTTATCCGCTCGTCAAACCCTTCATAATGCCCGCAGAGCAGAATCAGGTTTTCCCTTTTGGCAAGGGCTTTCGCCCGTGCCTGGGAAAAAACCCTGCCGGCAGGCGAGAACAAAATCTTATGCGCCCTGCCCCCGCCTGCGCTACGGCGGGCAGGCTTGATGGTTTTCTCTATCGCCTCGATAGCGCGCACTATTGGTTCAACCATCAGGACCATTCCGGGCCCGCCGCCGAAGGGGCGGTCATCGACCTTGCGATGCTTATCCAGGGTATAATCCCGGAGGTTATGCAGTTTAATCGTTACCAGCCGTTTGGTTTGCGCCCGTTTAACGATGCTTTCCTTAAGAAAGCCCTTGAACATATTCGGGAACAAAGTAACGACATCTATCCGCATAAGGCAGTCCAAACAAACGGCCTATTATAATAAAAGACAGGCCGTTTTGTCAATAAAAACCTGATAGCCCGGAGCGGCAGCGAGTGCGTCCCCGGAATTACACGAACTAATGAACTTACATTAATTTATTGCCAAACTTCCCATTAAAACGTAAAATCCGAATAATTAAGAAAGCGACCAAAGAGAGCCCCGACCCAACATGGCCCTCGTATCCCGAAGGGAGAAGGGGGTGGCTTCGGGGGCGTCCCCCGAAATGTAAGAGTAGAATCGGGAATTGAGTAAGATTCATCCTGCCGCCTTTAGCGAGCCTCGCCTATGGCGGGAGCGGAGTCGAAGGGGTGTCACCGGAATTAAGAATGAATTCATCATTTCATACAATCTGTATAGGTGAAGATATACAATCATATGATAGTTTGGTTAAGGAAACTTCCGCTGAGTTTCAAAAACGTAATGTGCTTCTTTTTACCGGTGCTGGCATTTCCACAGGAGAACCTTCGTCTCTTCCACTAGCAGTTGAACTTATTAAACCATTGGTTTCAGAATTTAAGAAAGCAACTCAATTATTTCCCGAATTAAATAAAATCGACTCAAAAGATAAAAATCTGGCGTTCGCCACGCTTGAAGAAGCCAGATTGGAACGTCTTCTTGACGCACTCTACCGTGTTTATAAAGAACCGGCTTTAGATTACATTTCTGTTCTAAATGGCGACGAATGCAATACCAATCATAATGCAATTGCCGCATTGGCAAAAAATAATTTCCTACCCGTTTGCATAACCCTTAATTTTGATTTGCTAATTGAAAAAGCAGTGGGGTCTTGTGAAATTGAATGTCCATTATCGACCCCCTCAAAAATTCCTTTTGGCACATCGAACCCTATTCTTAGAGTAATAAAACCGCATGGCACTTTTACTGAAGGCGATGACCCATATAAATATCTTGCGGCAACATTGTCGGATATCGGTTCCGAACCGGCATATAATACCATTAGGGTAATTTCGGATGCAATCGATAAATCCAGTGTCTTGCTGGTAGCCGGTTATAGCGATGATGATTGGGATATTTTCCCTATTCTCGTAAAAAAAACTAGTTCTGCTAAGAGACTAAAGAAAATAATATGGGTTCAATATATCAGTCCTAAAACTATTGAACGACGAAAAGCAGGACTAGATGAAATTTCAGAGAGAGTTTATAATTGGCTTAGTAATTCAAATATAGAAGCTGTTATTCTTATTGGAGACATTAGGCAATTTCTTATTGATACACTTGAATCTTTATCTATTACGATATCACAGCCTAAGGGTGGAGTGAAAAAACACCCAGATATCGCACCATTCAAAGCCGATAATGATCCGAATAATGCTCAATCAATAAAAACCGCATTAGCACTGGCTTATATTATTCATCAAACAGGAGAATATAGTGAAAAACTTCTTTGGTTGTTGCATAATAACTCAATAATAAAAAACACACCTCATTTATTATGGCAGGTTGAAGATTTGCTTGGGCATATGTACCATACTTATGGCAAGTTAGAGAGAGCTATTCGTCATACAAAACAAACTATATCAGCCAAACAACACCCAGAAGTTGAATTATCTGTTGCTAAAGATATTGTTTGGCTTGGGTATGAATATTTATGCCTTTCGAAAAGGCCCAATCCGCTCCGACCGCTTCGACTTATTAAAATCCCATATTGTATTTTCAAGGGTATGTATTTACTTAAGAAAGGAATTTCCTTAGCCAAAACAAATGAAGAAAGGAAAAGCCTTAAGGGACTGGCCGCATATTATCGAGTGGATCTATTGCATAGCTGGGGAAATATTTTAATGCTTTTTGGGTGTTATACCGTACGTATTTTTGCTTTTTATTTCCGTTGGATTGAATCGTTATATAGCGATATCGATAAGAATTTTGATGTAATGAAAACGGCCTACTATTGGTTGCGTCATTTAGAGACAAAATTGCTTGGTAGAAAATTTATTGATAAAAAAGAGCTTAAAGAAATAAAGGATAGGCTTGATGAATTACAAATTCAGAACGACTTAGTGCAAAACAATCCTCAATCCGGGAATACGCGTGCTTATCGAGCTTTGCTTTATTATCTGATTGATCATAATATGGGTAAGGCTAAAGAGGAAATAAACGGGTCTGACAAAGAATGGAGAAAAAAGTGTAAAGGAATAGCATCTGGTTGGAGACGCACTGTGCTTTTTAAACGATTTATTGGTTTGAAAAAACCGACTTTTCTTGATGCATTATGGTTGTTCCTAAAAGAAGCTGATGCTACCTGAATGTTGATAGTCACCACGCTTTGGAGCACACTTTTCCAAAAACAGCCTTGTTCTCTTGAAACAGGCACCTATCCCTGAAATCCTTGATTTTCTCTATCCACAAAGCTCTTTTTCTCAATTCCGGAGCGAAGCGACTTCCCCGCGGAACATAGTGACGTCCCTTTAGGGAAAGCGTAGCCAGGTGGGATTAATCAATCAACTAATTAACTAATATTATTGCCAAACTTCCCTTCGAATAGTAAAATTCTTGGTAATTAAGTAAAACGTCCCCCAAAAGCACGGAATTATAACGAAATGTCTAACAAATTAAAGAATTTAGCCAGGATTGTTGAGTGGTATAAGAAGAGAGCTCGTTTCAATCCTGACGATTATTCTAACGGTTCACTTGAAGAACGTATTAGAAAGATTTATACATTTCCCCACCAGCGGAGGGTTAAAAAATCAGTTAAAGACAGAGTAAAGAAAAAGCTATTGCGCAATGCAAAAGCAATCAATAAATGTAAAGACTTTAATTCTCTTTATAACATAGTTGAGGAAAACAGTGTAAAGGGGTTTGGGGACTTATCTATTTACGATACCACTATGATGATTGGCTTCCGCAAAGGAATCCTTCCTGATAAAGTCTACTTACATCGTGGGACGCGTAGGGGGGCGGAAATATTACTAGGAAGGCAGCTAAGTAAAACTTCCTGTCTTTTAACAGATGAATTAGATATCTTATTACGGAAACTAAAACCATACCAAATAGAAGACCTTTTGTGTATCTGTAAAGACGATTTTAAACTCAGGAAAGTTACAAGCGCTATATTGAACAAACGCCACGGCGAAAGAACATGTGTTGTAAAAAAGAAAACTAAGCGAAACTCTTGCTAAAAACATAAAATCAAAGTAGAATTTAGGCGTTGATGAAAATCCGAGATTTGTTAGAATAACCGATTTAAAATACGCATATGGAGAAATTTAAGTTTACAGTTGATAGTGCTTTGCTCAGTGAATTGGGGGAAAAATTAGTCGAATTTCCTCACATTGCTTTGGTTGAATTAGTTAAAAATGCTTATGACGCCGATGCAACACGGGTAGATATAAAGTTTATTGAGCAAAAAACAGGTGCCCCAGAAATCCATATTATCGATAATGGACATGGCATGACATTAGATGATGTTAAAAATTATTGGATGAGGATTGCCACAACAAATAAAATCAAGAATAATTATTCTCCATTATATGGTCGTCCTAAGACAGGAGAGAAAGGTATTGGACGATTTGCTTGTCGACGGTTAGGATTGCATTTAAAGCTTATTACAATTGCAAAATCAACTGGGAATAACTATGAAAGGACAGAGGTTGAATTTCTGTGGGACCATTTTAAAGCCGGGAAAGAAGTTACAGAGATAGAATGCCCGGGGAAAAATGAAAAAATAAAAGATGCGCAAACAGGAACCACTTTAATTATCAGTAAGGGGCAAAAAAATGAGTGGCAAAAAAGAGGTTATGACTTTGCAAAAAGACAATTCTGTTTGCTTGCTATTAATAGAGGCGAAAAAAGGAAAGGGTTTGCAGAAGACCCAGGCTTTAATATTTTTATGACTTTTCCACAAATGGAAGGTACAACAGAAGCGATTGATATGCGTCAACAAGTTATTTCAGGTGGTTGGGGGGTGCTTAAAGGACATGTTGATAGTAAAGGTAACGCAACTTATACCCTAGATGCATTAGATATTGGGGAAAGAACTTTTAAGAGCTCTGAGGAATACACAAACCTAAAAGACGTCACAATGGAAATAGGAATAATTCCCGGTAGTAGAAAAGACCAATATAAAGACCCAAAACTATTAAAAGAAGAATACAAAAATTCAAATTTGCTAAAAGATTGGGTAGTTAAAAACTTCTTAGATGATTGGGGTGGTGTTCAGGTTCGTTTCAAAGGATTTAGGGTTTATCCCTATGGAGATGATGATTGGCTGGATATTGATAGGGATAGAGCACTAAGCAAAGGAGCGTCAGAATCCAAGGAGCTTGAAAAGGTTGTATACACCTTCAATAATGTAGTACTTCCTAGCCGTTATTTACTTAGTTTGCTTTCGATGCGTAGTTATGTTGGTTCGGTTAATATTGGTGAAGGTGCGACCGGATTTGAGATGAAAGCCAGCCGAGAAAAATTTGTAGATTCAAAAGCAACTGAAGAATTAAAGAATTTCGTACGGTATGGTATTGATTGGGCAACTATTCTCAGGGATTATTACAAAAGATTAAAAGAAACGAGTAGTTCAGAAAAAGCTGCTGAAAAACTAGGTGAAGTAATCGGCAAAAAAGTAGGCCCGGAAAAAGTTGTTGAGGCCGCTACCGCCTATCTAAAACAACAAGTTGATAGCATATCCAATCTATTACCAAAGAATAAGAGAGAAGAATTAGAAAAATCCATTCCAGCGATAACGAATTCTATTTTAAAATATGACAAATTGAAAACTGGTGAATTACATCACTTAAGATTAGTGGCCTCAACTTCTACACTGCTAAATATTTTTGCTCATGATGTAAAATTATTCACTGGTTCATTAAGTTCCAGTCGCGTAAAATTAAAAGATCTCGAAGATAGAGTTTCTGCCAAGGACAAAGAATTCATTAAAGAAATACGTAATGGTTTAAATGATTCTAAAAAAAGATTTAATGATCTTTTAGAAATGACAGCTCTTATTGGCACGGAAAATATATCCACACCGCCTCAGCAATTAGCACTGTTTGATAGAATCGAATCAGCCGAAAGATGCTTTAAACCAATATTAGATGAATATCATATTAAAATTAATTATGATCAAGTCCCCAAAAATTTATTGGTCGGTCCAATGTTGGAAGGGGAATTATATGCGATTCTTCTTAATACTCTTTCTAATTCAATTAAGGCTGTGATAGCTGAGGGACAAAACAAAATAATTGAAATTGCGGCTACAATGGTCGAGAAAAAAGCTAAACTAAATATTCGTGACAGTGGAATTGGATTAGATGAAAATCATTTTGATGATGTTTTTATTCCTTTTATTGCTGATCCTACAAATAAGCTATACAAGGAATTAGAGAAAAAAATTAATCCCAGGGATAAATATATTGTGGGGATGGGAAGTGGTTTAGGATTAAGTATCGTTAAAGATATCGTAAAATTACGTAAGGGGGAAATCAGATTTGTGAAACCAACAGGTAACTGGAAAACCGATTTGGAGGTTATTTTACCATGAAGAAAAAAATGATATTTTTATGGATAGAAGACAATCAAAAACGTCAAGCTGATTATGCAAGGACTTTGGAAAATAAATCTTTTAGAGGTATCCCAAAGGCCGAAATTGATTTTAAATTAGTTAGAGGGATGGATATAAAAGAAGTATTAGATGGAATAACCAAAGCATATAGAAGAATACCCCCCAATCTTATTATTATAGACCATTTTTTGGATAATATTAAAGGCGGTTTTATAGAAGACAACAAGACTAATGGTACCTCTATAGCTTTGCTTCTAAGAGAAAAAGGATTAAATTGCCCCATTGTTGGAATAACAACCGCTGCAAATATACGCAGGATCCCTATTTCTAATAATACTAAAGATATATATGATGATTTTATAGATGCCGATGACTTTGAGGAATATTTCGAGGATATTTTTGTTCTGGCAAATGCATTTAGAGTTTCGAAAAAAGTCCCCTCCGATAAGTCTAGGTTTTTAGGCTTATTAAAAACCCAAAACAATTAAGAGAACAATTAATACAAGTACTGCCTACTGATTTAAGTTCAAGCTGGCTATCAACTCTATACAAATGGGTCAGAAATAGTTTTTTTGGTAAACCAGGATTCCTATATAATAAATTGTGGGCTGCAACCTATCTCGGTTTAAATGAAAAAGGTTTTGAGAAAGTAGAAAATATTTTTAAGGATGCAAAATATGAAGGGATCTTTGCAAACACGTCAAAACCTCGTTGGTGGCCAATGAAAATCAAGGATTTATTGTATCAAAAGATTCACGAAAAGCATAGCGGTCTAACATGGGAACTTGGGCATTTTTTAACCCCGCCAATCACTAAGAATGATTTTTCTAAATGTTATGTTTGTGAAAAAGATTATCCAGAAATCGTGGGATATACAGATGAATCATTAAAAAAACAATATCCCATGCATATTAGATGCTCAGAACCGATTGTTAATCTCGAAAAAGATATGTTCTTTGAAGAGAAACGAAAGCAAAAAAGGAAAAAATGAGCATAAATACCACATTTCCTACGCCGGTTAAATTAATCCAAGAAGAAATAAAAACACTGAAGTTCTTGATGAATCAAACAAGAATATCACAGTTTTGTGGCGATGCCGGAAGGGCATACAGTGTATACAATAAATACCCTCAATTGATCCGAAAAAATCAACTAAAAAACTTTAACTTTTATTTTAATACATTTTTCGATGTTCCTTGCGCTGATATTGGTTTAACTCTACGAATATTTGTAAATGCAGATGTTAAAATACAAAATAACAGTTATGAAAAAGTGTGTTATCATTTAATAGTTACGAAAAAAGCCAGAAGGAGCCAGGAAGAACTACGTTACACATTATTTAGAAATTTTCATTTTGACTATAATCCTAAAGCTAATGAAAGTGGACATCCATTTTTTCATTTACAGTACGGAGGAGGAACGGGTCGCTCGTTCGGGGCCGAATATGCAATTAACATCACTTTTCCAAGTATAGATTTGCCTCGTATCTCTTATAAGCCCATGTCATTAGCATTATTAATGCAAATAGTTTTTATGCATTTTTATGATGAAAATGTTGTAAAACTACGTGAAGACAATGATTGGAAAAGCATTCTATGGAATAATGAACAGCTATGCTGGAAAGACTACTATGCTGAATGTTCTGCTTATTTAAATTCAGAGGAAAAACATATACTTTGTAATCATTTCTGCGGGAAATAAACTTACTTTAACTAAAACTGCTTAGTATTTATAATAACCATTCCAAAGCGGTAATTCTTTCAATGCAGTAACTGTAAGATGTCGACACCTTATTCTTTTATCTAACCATTTTGTGGTTTTATCGCATTTTAGACTGTTAGTTAACTTCTTACACTCACTAAGTAATTTATTATATGGAGTCAGTACTATTAAATGATTCTCAGCCGCAACCTTCTTTTTACCGGCAATTATTGTTGATATAATGCGCTTTTTTTCGTCCGGTCTAGATGTTCTGCGAATAACAACAAATGGAGGAGAGAAAAGTTTTCCGGAGAATTTACGATAGTTTTTAAATCTTTTAACAATTCCGTCTTTAGGTAATTCGCGAGCAAAAATATATCTGCATTTTAAACCCTTTTTAATGTCTCTATGTGGGACAACAGCTCCGACATTAACATCAAATAAATCCTTAACCCGTTTTTTAGATTTAATTCTCGGCAAAGCCCAAAAACCTTTTCTTTTATTTCCTTTATCTTTCTTCACAGTTAAATGCAATATAAAGACATCAATATCGGTCAATTTATCGAATTGCCCCACAACTTCTATCTTAGTTATTTTTGCCAGCGAAGAAATTAGTTTTCTCCATTTTTCATATCGTGAGCCAGTCCTTAAAACATCTGGTAATATTGCAGAAATATGACTTCCTGAAGGGTTAGAAGTGAGACATTTTTCAATAAAAACCGCTGCAGTTGAAACCTTTCCGCATGCCCAAGTACATCCATTTGGTGCCTTCATCATTGTAAAGGGAGGATTAATTAAGATATGCTTCTTTTCTTTGGGTTCATTAGTTATTGAAAGAAAATTACCAGTTTGAATAAAAGGAAATGTATTAGATAACAAACAAGGATTTTCTTTATTTACAGGAAGCCCGCGCAAAATTGCCAATAATGCAAGTCGAATCTTTGTTAGATGGACAAGTTCAGGGTAAATATCATAGCCTCTAATCTGTTTCCCCCAATTTGTTAAAGTAGTTTTAAGGTCGTTGCCCAAGGGTAATCTTGCCGCATATGCTACAAGTAAATCTCCGGCACCGCATGCGGGGTCAAGTATCGTCAATTTATTAGAATAATTATTGAAAGGGATTTTACATGTTTGTTTTGCTAGTTCCTTACCGGTAAAAAATATGCCTGATGATTTTTGAGTATTTAAATTAACTAAACGACGTAACTCTCTACTGGGTTCCCCATTTAGAGCGGCAAAAACTTGTTTGTTATGTGTTTTATTTAGATTACGAAAGGAATCAAGAAGTAATGTTTCTGTGTTTCTAACATAACTTTTAAATTGATTAAGGTGATTCATAACAGACCGCCTGACAAACACATGGTCTTTCTAAGAATAAGGAATAAATGTTTATCGGAATTATACGATGGTTAGAATATAAAAACAATATAATCACTATATAAACCATCTAGATATTTAGCTAATCCGGGGACAGCTAATCCGGGGACACGTACTAATTTCCGTTTAATTCGTTGCTTGAATTTCCCCGTCTTCTACTTCCCGTTTTTCCGCAAAGGTAGTATCAATACGCCAAAGAGGTAGTACTCCACTCGTCTAGGGCTAATACTCCATTCGTCTAGTGTCAGTATAGCATTCGTCAAGGGGCGGTATACGATTCGTATATAACCGGTACTGCATTCGTCTAGTGTCAGTAGACCATTCGTCAAGGGTTAGTAGACGATTCGTCAAGGGTCGGTACAACATTCGTATATGACCGGTACCCGATTCGTCAAGGGTTGGTACACGATTCGTCTAGGGTCACTATAGCATTCGTATATGACCGGTACCCGATTCGTCAAGGACCGGTACGGCATTCGTCTAGGGCCGGTATTCGATTCGTATATAACCGGTACACCATTCGTTTAGGGGGTGAGATACCGATTCAGGCGTGATATATATAAACCAGAGGGGGGGAGTAGATACCCCCTCCATCCCGCCTTGCGACTAGAGGAAGGGCGGGATTCCGGGGACTGTAGCCCCCTCCGTCCCTTGAGGGACTTCGGGGACGCCAAATCAATTGTATTATAGCAGGGACAGCCCCCTCTCTATTCCTTCGGGGACTATAGACAGCAGTCATCCCGTGAGGGATAGCCCCCTATGCTATCCCCCATAATTTTTAAAATGTAAAATTTCTTTATAATTTTGTAAACTATTTTTACACTAATTTGGCTAAAAAACAAGCTATAAAGGCAAACAGTCGGATAAAAACGTTTTAAACGGCCTTTCGGGCGGGTTGGCATGGAAATTGCTATATAAGTAGTATGCAGTGCCACCTTTACGGCTAATAGGCCGTAAAATGGAAAGTACCCGTATCCCGTACGGCGAGAATGGGAATTGCCCCGGCATTCGCCGGGACGCCCGATTGATACTACGTCGAATGGGCGGGACGGAAAGAAGGTGATTTTACGTATGGTGTACGCACCGCTTTTATGACTCTAACGACTACGATGGGGACGACGAATACTCCTATCAGGACGAACTTGATAACAAGTTCTTCCACGGGAAACCTTCAAACCAAAAACACCGCTTTACATTAAAAGACATCGTATTTTTAATCGCCCGCCTTTCCAACCCTCGTGATGATAAACTGCCCCTTATCCAGGATTATTACATAATAGATTGCAAAGGAAGCACCCTTTGCCGAAAATACCGCATAAGGCGCAAACGACTCGCCGGATTCCTTAGAAAAGTAAAACGGGAGTATAACTGGCTGGTCCACCGCCATGAAGGCGAATTAATCCCCTTTTCCTTTAAGGAAATCATCTGCCTGGTCGGGCGCATCACCATTTCGTTATCCCCATGTGAAATACGCTGGTCTCAGGGTTATTATGATACGGACGGCGACTGGCGAAAGACCTGCGAGAAGTGCAGCATACCCAAAACCACCCTTTTCCGCTTTTTAAGGTGTAAAATACGCCAGGCATTCCTTAATTAGCGGCTTTTTCTCTCTCCCCGCTACGTTGCCCCCTACCCCATGCTTCGGGGACTCCCCCCACCTACGCCATGGCTACGGGGGGACGACCAATATATCCTTGGGTAGGGTCAGCCTATTAATATTACGCAGAATGGGGCACTTAGGGGACGCTCATATTATATTTATTATTGTAGGAGCAGTCATTCCCACTTTGTCCCCACGCTAAAAACACCCTCTTTCCAACTCCTTTTATTTTAAGCCATTGGAAACAGGCTCTTTTTCTCCATTCCCAAATGCGGGAATAATTCCATAAGGATGGAGGGACAAACGAATGGCGAATAGCGAATTCGGAATGTTGAAGTCCTCCAAAGGAGGGTAGAAAGATAAGAAAAATTGAAGCCATCCCGTTAGAACGGGACGTCACTGACGTTCCGAAACACCCTGATGAACTGACCACCTTTGAGTTCATCAACAGGCACCTTTACCAGAGGGCGCTAAAAGGCGCTTACCGGAATGAATTAGAGCTGGTTAAGGAACGGCTATCGCCTTCGCTGGATTCGTTCAAGGACGCGGAGGAGTTTATGAAGGCAATGCGGAAAGATCATGACCTTAAGGAAAAAACCGTCCGGGAACTGAAACAACTCTGGAAAAAGGACTATGACCTCAGGCCCGCGACAGGCGTAATCCTGATGCTGGCATTGTGGATTAATGCCCCAGCTGCCAGTGAGAATTACTGGTATAAATTGTTTGTCGGGCTGGAAGAAGGAGGTGAAGCATGAAACGCGTAATGTTTATAATAATCTTAGGGATTTTGGGAATCGGGCTGACAGCATGGGCGACTAAGCCGCCCGAACTCCCGCCGGATGTGATAATCATCCGCCCCTTATCTACTAAGGACAACCCATATCAATGGGAATATGATGAAATGCTTAGCCCGACAGTAAGAATCACAACTGCCAATGGAATAGGGTCTGGCGTTGTGATTCAGAGTTCAATAGTTTCAAAGTTTAATAGTTCAAAAGAAACTCTTGAACAGTTGAACAATTCAACGGTTGAACTTTACGTTTTGACTGCTGCTCATGTGGTTGGGAATTACGCCAAGGTAGATGTGACATTCTACGATTATAGCCACGAAGGCACTAAGACACTAAGCGCTTCTGTAGTTATTACGGATACGCTTAAAGATTTGGCATAGCTTAGTCTGAAAGCTGACAACTATAATCTAAAAACTGCTGCGTTAGCAGATAGGGATTATCAATATTATCTGTTTGCCCCTGTTTATGTCGTTGGTTGCTCGTTAGGTTTATCTCCAAGACCGTCTTCAGGAATCATCTCGGCTATTAACTTTGATTCGGTGGAAGTTTCCGCGCCTATCTTACCCGGTAATTCCGGTGGTCCGGTTTACACGGCAGATACGCACGAGTTAATCGGTATCGCAGTATGGGTTCGGTTATGCGGTAATCAACTTGTTACTACCATGGCGGGTATCGTGCCCATCTCGGAAATATACGATTTCCTGGATTCAGCCACCAAGACTCTAAGACACCAAGAAAAACTTAGTGACTTTGTGCCTTCGTGGCAAATAAACCACAGGAAGGAGTTAGACTATGCTGAAAGTAATGTCGAGTTTCTGGCTGGGTGTGGTCAGGGCGGTTATCAAAATCGTTTTGGCTCTCATCCGGAAGAAAATAGAAAAATAATCGCCACTCATAGGCAGTTACAGGCGTTAAGGGGTACTGTGAACTCTTTGGCGCAACTGCGTATAGAGAGCGTTAAAAATATAGCCACGCCCCTTACCTGTTGGAAGGGACTCCCTATTATTCGGGTGTCCCTGAAGTGCAACGGAGCGGGGGAAAAGCACAGAAGTCCCCCGATGTCATCTCGGGGGGCTCTGTGTCTCTGTGGCAAAAGGAGAATGTAAGATGAGTATCACAAGAATATGGATAAAACTGGCTATCAACCCGCTGACACAGGCAGTGCCTAAAATGGCAGAGCTCTGGTCAGAGGGCTTGACCGGTAACGCGGATAAGCTGATTGAACGCCTTAAGGCGGTCATCCCTGACGAAATGTCCTATCTTTCCAAGATGGCGGAACCTGCCGAGCAGGCATACCAGAATGTGCTTGACCCGGCTTTTGTCAGCCGGAGAGGCAAGAACAAGTCCAAAATAAATGCCAGCCAGGCATATAAAATCAAACGGGCATGGGCAAAATACCTGCGGAACCTGGACCATGCGTTTGAGACCGTTGACGGCGTCACCGCCAAGCGGTTCAAGGATAATGTTATTGCCGCCAAGGAAGATTATGCCGAAAGGTTGAGCGAAAGCACGCTTGCCCTGACAGGCATTAAGGCCCTGGAATCCGGTCCCGCAAGGATTGCGGTTTATTGGCTGTCCGGCGACTCCAAAGCCAAAGGGATGATGAGGGCGGCAGACCTCTACATGGCGCCGAGCGAACCCTTTAACGTCACCACGGCGGAAAAGAAGAATTCGCTCCGGGTGCTTTTGATTTCCCGGCTCATACAGGGCGGTATATCAATCATCCAGGGTGGAATGGGCATGCCCCTAATAACGGAAGTCAATACCCTCTTGAACTCGCTGGTTCAGGGGATGGTTGACCCGGCATTGGGGCTGGAAAGCTTTGCTCCGGGCGGTGCTTCTCACTTGGACTTCGTCAAGGATAACGGACAGTTGTTTTTGTCTGTTAAGGTTTCTCAGGTATGAACTATACCCCTACGCTGCCCCTCACGGGATATCTGCTGATTACGCTACGGGTACGCCTGATTATGTAACTGTTGTAGAGCCGAGTGAGCCAGGTATAAGCTACCATGATGAGTTGGTCCCCGACCCTGCTTTGTGGGGTCGGGGAGGCTCATTCGCACGGACGTCTTTATATTATGTTGGGACACTCTCTTTCCTTATCGCGGAGGGATTTCCTTGCATTTCTCAATGATTATGATAGATTAAGCCGCTAAATGAGTGACCCACACACCTAAAAACCATAAGTATATACAATTGATTGAATGGTTTTAGGTCTGGGGTTTCGCTCCATGAAATCTAATACTATAAAAAGGCACTAATGTAAATGGAGCTCAATGTCAACAAATGATACTGATTTTACCTGCCCGCACTGCGGGACTAATCTGCCCGCCAATGCCACCTCCTGCAAGGAATGCGGCTCGGATAAATCCACCGGCTGGGCTGAGGATGCCGCTGATTCCGGCACGGATATCCCCTCCCAATTCACCGACGCGGATTACGACGACTTCGTCAAGAAAGAATTCGGACGGCCTTTCCTCCTCAACCCCTGGTTCATCATAACAACCTTTATAATACTATTATTGATTTTCTTGATGATATTCTACCGATAACTATAATATACGCCTATGTCAGAACTGAGAAAAGACCCGATTTTAGGACGGTGGGTAATCATCGCCGCGGAACGTGCGCAGAGGCCGGATGATTTCAAGCATCCGGAAGTGCAGGCTAATCCCACTAACTGCCCTTTGTGCGAAGGCAAGGAATCAACCACCCCGCCTGAAATACTCGCTCTTCGTAATCCCAATTCCAAGCCCAACGGTCCGGGCTGGCACGTCCGGGTGGTCCCCAATAAATTTCCCGCATTGCGAATCGAAGGCAATCCGGATAAACGCGGTAAAGGAATATATGACCGGATGAATGGCATCGGCGCACATGAAGTAATTGTGGAAACGCCCCAACATATTACATCCATGGCGCCGCTTCCGGAAGAACATATCAGGGATATACTCCTGGTCTACAGGGAAAGATTACTCGATCTGAAAAAAGACCCTCGTTTTAATTACGGATTGATATTCAAAAATGTCGGCAATGCGGCCGGGGCATCGCTGGAACACACGCATTCGCAATTGGTTGCCACTCCGATTGTCCCCATCAGGATTAACCAGGAAATGATCGGCAGCAAGAATTTCTATGATTACCGCGGCCGCTGCATTTTCTGTGACATCATCTCGCAGGAACTGGAAGAAAAAGAGCGGCTGGTCATAAATGACGAACACTTTGTCGCCATCAATCCTTTTGCCTCACGTTTTCCTTTTGAAACATGGATTATGCCCAAACAACACATGACGCACTTTGAGAATATCTCGCAGAGCATGATTCCCGGACTGGCGCGGATTTTGAAGAATATCTTCGTGCGACTGGAAAAAGTGCTGCATAACCCGCCTTATAATATGCTGATACACACCACGCCTTTTAACATGGATTCCTCCGAACATTACCACTGGCACATAGAAATAATACCGCGCATCACGCGCGTTGCCGGATTTGAATGGGGAACCGGCTTTTATATTAATCCGATGTCTCCGGAAAGCGCTTCGGTCTTTTTACGCGAGATAACTTAATATAATTAGAACCATAATATGAAAGCTCTGCAAAATATCATGGGTGGCTTCTACGCCCAGGGAGAGCTTGCCGTAATCGGACTTGGCTATAATATCATGCTTTTATGGCAAACCTTCTTCCAGCTGCAATATCTTCCGCGGCGCATTAAAGACCTGGTGCACCAGATAGAACTAAGCGCCTTCGGCGGATTCCCGGTGGCACTGATTGTAGGCACTTTTACCGGAATGGTGCTGGCACTGCAGGCGGGGATAGAACTCGCCCGATACGGGCAGGAAGAAAATATCGGGGCGCTGGTGGCTGCTTCCATGTGCCGTGAAATGGGACCGGTCATGACCGGATACATCCTGGCGGGCTTAATCGGCTCCACCATGGCGGCGGAACTGGGCACCATGAAGGTATCCGAAGAAATAGACGCCCTGGAAGTGATGTCCATTAACCCGGTAAATTTCCTGGTCCTGCCGCGCGTCGTGGCGATGGCTTTGGTTTGCCCCTTACTTACCATCTACACAAATTTAATCGGCATCCTGGGCGGCGCGGTAATCGGCAATATGATTCTCAATGTCAACTTTAACCTGTATTTCCGCTACGCGCAGGAATCGTTGGATTTAAAAGATATTTACAGCGGGCTTTTCAAGTCGTTTGTATTCGGTATTACCATAGCTCTGGTCGGCTGTGCCCAAGGTTTGCGCGCCCAGAACGGGGCTGCCGGAGTCGGCCGGGCAACCATGCGTGCGGTCGTTATCTCTTTTATCGCCATATTGATATTTGATTATTTGCTGACGTGGCTCTTCTACTGGACGTTGAGCAGTTAAACTAATCGCCATTCCCGCAAAAGCGGGAATCCAGATAAGGGTTGGATGCCACGGCGTTACGCCGGGACATGACAGTTTAAGAAGGTATGATAGAATTCATTGACGTTCATAAATCATTCGGCAAACACGACGTCCTTGCCGGGATAAATTTCCGCATCGAGCGGGGCGAGACCTTTGCCATTATCGGCCGGAGCGGTTGCGGCAAAAGCGTTACCTTAAAACACATGGTCGGCCTTTTGGCTCCGGATAAAGGCACCGTGATTGTAGACGGGATAGATGTGCCAAGCGCGGATCCGGAAACCATGGATAAAATACGCCTGAAATTCGGATTTCTCTTCCAATCCGGGGCGCTTCTTAACTCTTTGAACGTGGCAGATAATATTGCCCTGCCTTTAAGGGAGCATAAGCTGATACCGGAGGCTGAGGTGCCGGCGAGGGTAAACGAGGCGCTCAGCATGCTGGGGCTGAAACAGCTGGAAAAGGTGATGCCGGCGGAGCTTTCCGGCGGTATGAAAAAAAGGGTCGCCCTGGCACGCGCCATTATCGCCAAACCGGAAATAATACTTTATGATGAGCCCACTACCGGGCTTGACCCGATTATGTCTAATATTATTAACGACCTGATTATCCAGATGAAAAAAGCCTTAAACGTCACCTCCATAGTGGTAACCCATGATATGAAAAGCACCTTTAAGGTTGCCGACCGGATAGCCCTTTTATACGAAGGCAAGATATTCCGTTCCGGCACGCCGAAGGAATTCCAGGCAAGCACCGACCCCTATATTAAGCAGTTTGTGGATGGGGCGAGCGAAGGCCCCTTTAAGGATGAGGACGAAGAAAAGCTCAAGAAAATCGTTACATGACAATTTTAATGCGATTTTTTCCCTACTCCGCTTTGCGGGATATGGACTCACTATCCCCATACGAGGACTCCCGATAATCGGGCCTGCCTGTGCTACGGCAGACAGGTGCCCCCGAGACAAAGGAGCGGGGTTATGCGGGGCACCCCCGAGATAAAACGGAGACGGGCAGCGGGACAGAAAAAAGCCGTGGATAAATTATCTTGATATATCAGGGCTTATAAATTAAGATATATGTATGCGTTATAAAAAAGAACTGCAAATCGGGTTCCTCTTTATTGTCGGATTGGTTTTGCTATTCGTCTTTAGCATTACCATATCCAAATTAAAAATATTTAATCATGTCTATAATTACATGGTATTTTTTAAATCCATAGGCGGATTAAAAACAGGCGACCCGGTGCGCGTTTCCGGAATGGAAGTCGGGACGGTGGAATCCCTGAAACTTCTCCCCAATACCGAAATAAAGGTTGTCCTCAAGAGCAATATAGAAATACCCTTATACAAAGACTATAAAATAACCATCGAGGAGGCAAGCAGCCTGGGAGGCAATCTCGTGGCGATTAAACAAGGGACCCCAAGCTTGGGCAAAATCACCACGGAAGAATACAAAGGCCTGAGGGGAACCATCGCCGCTTCCGGCATCAATAAACTGGGTGAATTTGTCGAAAACAACCAGGATGACGTCAAAGACGCCTTACAGAAATTAAAAACCCTGATAAACGACTTGAGTGCCGGTAAGGGAACCATTGGCAAGCTGATAACCGATGACACGCTTTATAACAACCTTACCGAGGCCTCGGAATCCATAAAAAAGGTGGCCAAGCAACTTGAAGAAGGTAAAGGCACTCTTGGAAAGCTACTCTTTGACGAAAAGCTTTCCGGACAGCTTTCCAGTGCGGGCGATGCCGCGGAAAAGGTGATCGCGCCCGTCATGAAAACGCAGGTGTTCCTTAATACCGAGACTAAATATTTTGCCGAGTCCGAATCAATCGTTTCCAAAATAAACCTGACCATCCACCCGCATGAAAAGAGGTATTTCCTGGCCGGGGGCGCCTTCATGGCACTGGATAAAGACGGCGTGGTGGATTTCGAAAACAAGCTTACCAAGGATAAAGACCAGACCTTTGTCAAAGCGGAGGTGCAACTGGCATATAAATATTCGTGGGCAGACCACAAAATCACCTTCCGCCCTGGTTTCATCGAAGGCAAGGCCGGAGCAGGAATCGATTGGGATATCCCGAGAGAGGCGACCGGAATCGTGCCCTTGCACATCACCTTTGAAGGCAGGGATGCCTACAACAGCGTGGAAGACGAAGATATAGACGAAAACGTCCGGGGCGGGATGTTCCGTATTTATGCCACGGCCAATATTTGGAAACACTTCAAACTGTATGCCGGCGCCAACCGCCTGTTTAATGATGACGTTGAATTCATGGGCGGGGCGTGCTTCTCCTATAATGACGCCGATATAAAGAATTTCATCGTCTTGATCGGCCTGTCCGCGCCATAGCCACAGATTACACGGATTTTATATGAAGATTTATCGCTTCCCAACTCTGTTTTTATTGATTCTCATTCTTGTCTCCATCATTCTACTACGATTAGACATAGGAAACATAAACTTTCTTGTATCTTTATTTGTCTATTCAATCGTCTGTTTAGGCGTTATCCTGCTAAAAGTCATTATTTCTAAAATAACGCTTATCCCATGGCTAATAACTATGATTGCAGTAACAATATTTTACCTTTTCGTAAAGCATGAAATATTTTATGATGATGACTATAAAATTATTGTATTAACATTTGCCTTTATTACGGGGACGGTTTTCCTCATAGTCATTAACGAGTATGTTATAGCATGGTTACGCAAATCTTCTAAAGTATTTTTTAACGCTTTATATTTTATTCTTATTGTTATTTCTTTCTTTTTATTAGACCGCCTAATTCACCCTGATAAAGAGATAGAAAAAACGCATTATGAGTGTTCTGTTTGCCCCAGTGATTATACTGAAAAGAAAATATTATCTTATAGTTGGTTCAACTATTATGAAACGCATGATATTGACAGCACCATAACAGACCCGAATTGCAAACATGAATGGACCTCTGACCCGCGTATAATTGAAGGCGGTTTTATTGATCTATAAATCGGCAAGAACCTAACCCAGAGACCTGGTTATTGTAACAGTCCGGAAATGGTTTACTCTTCTTCTTCCGCGGCAATTTTAGCGTTGGCAATAATCATTTCCTGCGTTTTGCCCGGCACGATATCATAATGGGAGAATTCCATGGTGTAATGACCTTCGCCTCCGGTTATGGAACGCAGTTCGGTTGAATACTTTGAAACCTCTGCCAGGGGAACGGTTGCTTTAATCACCTGCTGACCGGCAATCGTATCCATTCCGGTAATCCTGCCCCGGCGCGAAGTGAGGTCGCCGGTAATATCGCCCATGAATTTGGAAGGTATGGTTATTTCAATATTGACGACCGGTTCGATAAGGGTGGGTTTGGCGTTCTTAAAGGCAATCTGGAACGCCTTGGAACCGGCAATCTTAAAGGCGGCTTCGGATGAATCCACCACGTGGTAGGAGCCGTCATAAACCGTCACGCTGACATCGACGACCGGATAGCCGGCGATGACGCCCCGTTCCAATATCCCGCGCACGCCCTTTTCTATTGCCGGGACGAACTGGTTGGGAATGGAACCGCCAAATATCTCATTATTAAACTTAAAGCCTTCTCCGCGCGGCAACGGTTCTATCCTCAGGTACACCTCGCCGTATTGCCCGCGGCCGCCGGTCTGTTTCTTATGCTTATACTGGCCTTCGGCTTTCAGGTTAATTGTTTCTTTATAAGGGATTTTAGGCTGTTTGGTGTTAACCTGCACGTCATAACGCTGTTTTAACCTGCCCATGACGACATCCAAGTGCAAGGTGGAAATACCGCTTATCACCAGCTCATTGGTCTGGCGGTCGCGCAGGATTTTAAAGGTCGGGTCGGAATCCGTCATCTTTGCCAAGGAAACGCTCAAACGCTGTTCATCGCCCTTGCTTTTCGGCTCGATTGCCAGAGAGACCATCGGGCTGGGAAACTCGATAGCCGGATATTTAATCGGGTTGGCGGGCAATGAAAATGTATCCGATATGGACATGTCTTCTATTTTGGTAACCGCCACGATATCACCGGAAACGGTTTTATCAACCGGCTTTAAATCCTTGCCGAACGGTTTAAAGAGCTTGGGCAGTTTCTGGGTTTTCTGGGTACGGCTATTAAAGAGCACCAAATCCGGTGTCAATACTCCGGAAAAAATACGCATATAGACAATCTTCCCGACAAACGGGTCGCTGACGCATTTAAAGACAAAGGAACTAAAGGGCTCGTTGTCCCCAAACTTCCTTTCGAGCAACTCTTCCGGTTTCGCGGGATTAACGCCCGCCTTCGCCCCCAAATCATTGGGCGCGGGGAAATACTTGGCGGCGAATCCCAGGAATTCGTCAATGCCGATGCCTTTCTTGGCGGAAACGCAGAAGACAGGAACGACCTTCCCTTTTAGGAAAGCTTTCCTGACGGCGGAGGCCAATTCATCCTTGGTAATTTCCTTGCCGTCAAGGTATTTATTAAGAAGCTGGTCATCGACTTCGACCGAGGCTTCTATCATTTTATCCCTATACTGTTTAGAATCCGCGCTCAGTTTATCCGGTTCGGCATCCATGACATTAATCGTTTCCTTCAACGCGGAGCCGGTGGCATTGGGGAGTATGACCGGGATGCAATTTTCCCCGAACGTTTCCCTAACAGATGCAAACACATCCTGAAGTTTCAGGTTTTCCATGTCAATCTTGTTAATGACAATGGCGCAGGGAAGGTTATAGTGCTTTATTTTATCCCACATCTTGCGGGTATTAATCATGATGCCGGAAGAGGCGTTGATAAAAAGGACGGCGCTATCCGCCGCGCACAGAGCCGAGATTGCCTCTGCCACGAAATCAGGATAACCGGGTGCATCAAAGATATTGAACAAACAATCTTTTGCCGAGGCATGAACGATGGCGCAATCTATGGAGTTTTTGCGTTCTTTTTCATCCGGTTCGGCATCGCAAACCGATGACCCGCTTTCAACTTCGCCTAAGCGGTTGGTGGCTCCGGTCTTAAATAGAATCTGTTCGGTAAAAGATGTTTTACCCGAATCTCCATGCCCGACAAACGCAATATTCCTGAAGTTAGCCATCTCTCAAAGTTGCCTTACTTTATAAGAATTACCAATTCAACCCGGCGGTTTTTATCGCGACCGGCTGCGGTCTTGTTATCGGCAACCGGATTAGCCGCGCCCAGCCCGCGTGATTCGACGTTGTTCTTATCGAAACCGCATTCATTCACCAGGAAATTAGCCACGTATTTGGCGCGGGCGGTTGAAAGCTCCTCGTTATTTTTATATTTATCCTTGTGCTTGACTATCGGCTCGTTATCGGTATATCCATCCACCCTTAAGGGGCAAATCGGAATTTCCGCGAGTATCGCCAGGGCGGTTTTCTTTACCAGGGCTTTGCCATCCTTGGAGAGCGTTTCCGCGCCCGGGTCAAACACGTTTGAAACCACCACGGCGGGAGAACCATCGCGGATAACCACTTCCAAACCCTTTTCCTTGAGCTTGTTTGTCAAAGGAGTCAAATCCTTCTGGCTTGGAATCAGGGATGAATAATCACTCTTGTCACGTATCTGCTGGTATAATTTCTCATTATGCTTGTGGAGAGTATCTACCTCTTGCATAAGGCCGTCATTTTCCCTCTTCAAGCGGTTGACTTCCATCTTCAACATTTCGTTTTCCTTCCGATACTGCATACCGGAAACGCAGCCAACCATAACCAGGCCGCATACAAAAACCAGGGCCAAACCAATTATCCTCAATTGGCTTTTCATATTATTTCCTCCTTTTTTAAAAGTCATATTATTATATTATTAGTTTTTAATGTGTCAAGAGGTTTCTGATAAATTCCGGATATGTTTGGGTGGCAAATATGATAATCTCGGATTTAAAGAAAATCATGGCCAAAGCGCCCAGGGCAAGATATGGCCCAAAGGCAAGGTAATGGTCCTTGGTCACTATCCAGGAAATAACGCCGACCACCGCACCGAAAAGGCACCCCAGGAAGAAAACATACAATACCGCCTCCCACCCCATGAAACCACCCAGCATGGCCATCAGTTTTACGTCGCCCAAGCCCATGGCTTCCTTGCGGAATATTATCTTGCCGAATACCCCTACCAGATAAACCACCAATCCGCCCGCAACCACGCCAAAAAGCGAAGCTGAAAGAGCCATTAGAACAGTGTTTCCCTGGCTGAGCACCAGCGAAGTCCCCGGAGTGGCAACGGAGGTGGGGCTGAAGAACCAGAGCGGAGCCATTGTCGAAGGAAATACGGCGCTTACTATCAGGGCAATAACAATACCGGAAATGCTTATTTCATCCGGGATTATCCTGAACTCGAAATCTATGAAAGTAATGACAATCAAAGCGGCGACGAGGTAAATGCTTATCAGGAATCCGACTATCGTGTTGCGGGTTATGGTATCGACCCCGCTAAAATGATGGGCAAAGGCAAAGGTGAAAAGGAGCGCCGTCAGAAGCTCAACCAGCGGGTAGCGCAAACTGATGGGGTTTTTGCAATGGCGGCACTTGCCCAGTAAAAATATGTAGCTGAATAAGGGAATATTATCAAACCAGCGGATAGGACGTTCGCATTTCGGGCAATGTGAAGAAGGCTTTATAAGCGACATGCCGGCGCGGGGCAAGCGGTAGATGCAAACATTGAGAAAACTGCCGAAGACCAGCCCGAAAACGAATACGACTGCCAGATAGAATTCACTTATCACGGAGAAATCTCCGGTTGCAGGGACAAACAGGCATGAATATTATAAGGCGCCCTGCGCCAGGGAAAGCCCGAGAGCCGCCAACCGTTGTTTTATTTCCTTAACGGAAATCTGCCCGAGATTTTTGGTGTCCAAGAGTTCGCGCTCGCTCTTGCTGACCAGATCACGCAGGGTATATATTTTAAGCCGTCCGAAACACGAGCGGATACGGGCAGACCATTCCATATCAAAGATTGATTTGTTGAGCATATCCGGCTTTTTATTGGGTTCTTCGATAATCGGCAATGCGACGGTGGCCGGCTGTCCGGGTACAACTCCGGGCTGGGCAAAGGTCAGTCCCTTACGCGCCATGATTTCTCTCAATTCATTAAGAGAGGTCATCCCGAAATTATCGCATTTCAAAAGTTCATCTTCCGTCTTTACCGCCAGGTCGCCAAGTATCTTTATGCCGAGATCTTCCAGGCAGGCACGGCTACGGATAGACATCGGGAAATCGGTTATCGGAATAGACATGATATTTTTCAGGTGTTGTTCCCGGCGTTTCAGCTCGTCATTATAATACATATTCTGAGCAGCTTTGGCGTCTTTCAAATAAAGAGATGCCTTGGGATGGACCGGGCTATATTCCAAGACGCTTTCGTAACAAGAGATGGCTTTATCGAACTCGCTTTTATCCTCATACATTATCCCGAGGTTTATAAGCGCGTTAAAATAGGTCGGGCGCTGGTCGCACAGTTTCTCATACAATTTAATCGCCTGTTCGTCTTTCCCCTGCAAGTCCGCCCGGTAAGCCATCCGGAAAAGGGTTTCTGAATGCTCCGGCTCCAGCCTTAAGGCATGCTGGTATTCAGCATCCGCCTTTTTATATTCGCCGAGATATTCGAAACACCATCCCGTATAGCAGTAAATATCGGCTTCGGAGCGGTGGTCTTTCTTGGCGTTTTCGAGGATTTTGAACGCCTCCTCAATTTCGCCGCGCCTTATCAATGCCGAAACCATGGGGCAAATAAAATAAAGTTTGTTCGGCTCGTCTTTGTATAACTTCTTCAAAAGCTCATAGGCTTTTTCCGGTTTATCCGTTTCCTGGTATGATAAACCCAGGAAATAATTGGTCAGGTGGCTCGAACGCGCCGCTTCCAATAGCGGGACGGCTTTATCATGGCGGTTGAGCATCCAATAAACAATCCCTATCCTGGTATTGTATGACTCGCTGTCTTTTTTATCCAGATATTCATTCAATACCTTTTCCATGTTGTGGCGTAATTTAATATGATGAACGATGTTTTCCTTAAGTTCCAGGATTTCCGGGATATCCAGTTCTGATTTGGAAAAAATGAACTTAACGTCGATATCCGGTTCTTTCACTGCTTTTGCCATTTTAATATCTCCTATGAACTAATAATTTATAATAGCAGGTGTGGTGATAAAACTAATCCACCTTCAAAGTAACCACCGTGCCGACCTGCATCAAATCCCCCCAAGCCTGTGCCACGGCGCGCTTGGGATTCCCCGGAACCTGGTGGCCGGTAGCTTCATGGCGCAACTGCCAGAAAAGGTCGCATATTTTCATGAGTCCCGCGGCGGCAATCGGGTTTCCCACACCAAGCAAACCGCCCGAAGGACAAACCGGCAAATCGCCGTTTATCTGGGTAACGCCGGAAGCGGTCATCTTGGCCGCCTCGCCTTTTTTGCATAATTGAAGTCCTTCTAAATGATGCAATTCCTTATAGGCAAATGGGTCGTAAGGCTCGGCAATATTTATTTCCTTGCGCGGCTCGGTAATACCGGCCATTTTATAAGCCATCCGCGCGGCCGCTTCCACGTAACGCGGATAATATAAGTCACGGTTGGTCCAGTAAGAGCTGTCCAAACTCCAGCCGACACCGTCTATCCAGACCGGTTTTTTGGTAAGCTTCTTGGCTTTTTCCTCGGACATGAGAACCACCGCGGAGGCGCCGTCGGTAACCGGGCTGACCATTAACCGGTGAACAGGCCAGGCCAATACCTCCGAAGATAAAATATTCTTAACGGTCAAATCCTCGCCCAGCATGGCGTAAGGATTGCCAAGCGCGTTCTTTTTATTCTTTACGGCAACCGCAGCCACTTCTTCCAGTGAAATGCCGTGGGTGGTAATATAACGGTTCATCTCCAGCGCGAAAATCCAGATGAGGTTTGGTCCCAGTGGGCGCTCGGTAGTATGGTCGAAAATGCTGATGAAGGCGCTTTGCGGATGCGGCCGGCAGGGAGACATCTTTTCCTCGCAGACAACCAGGCAGCTGTCGAACATTCCGGAAGCTACGTGATACCAGCCGTGAATCGGCGCGAAGACGCCTGTCCCTCCGCCCACATAAGAACGCATATAGGGCTTACGGTAACCGCCGCTGGCATCGGAAAGATATTCGCCGTTCATATGGACGCCGTCGAAGGCATCCGGCGCGGTGCCGTGCACCACGCAATCTATATCATCAAGCGAGAGTTTGCAGGAATCCAGTGCCGCCTTGGCTGCCTGGTGCGCCAATTCCTTGGGCGTTTCCAAAGCGCGCCGGACGAACTTGGTCATTCCCGCTCCGACAATAGCAACTTTACGCATAATTATTTCTCTAAAACAACCGCGGCTCCGGTGGTCGTCGGCAATCCTCTCCAGGCAAAAGCCAATCCCTTTTTGGCATTCTTTACCTGGCGGCGTCCCGCCTCTCCCCGCAATTGCTTCACAATCTCCACTGCTTTATAAAGGCCGCTTGCTTCGAGCATATTACCGGTTCCAAGCGAGCCGCCCGAAGGATTCACCGGAATATCACCCTCAAAAGAAGTAGCGCCGGCTGAAACCAATTTTCCGGCTTCGCCTCTTTTGCAAAGGCCGATTGACTCCATATGCTGAAGTTCCTTATAAGCAAAGGTATCATCTATCTCGAAAACATCTATTTCATCGGCAGGCTTTTTTATATTAGCCTGTTTATAAGCCCTCTGGCAGGCATCCCTGGCGTAAACCGCCTCGACCCAGTCATGCGTTTCCAGCCATGATGTCTCGGTTATCCAGCCCAATCCTTTAATCCAGACTGGGGGAGCGGAAAGCTTGAGCGATTTTACTTTCTCTTCGGAAGCCAGGACCAGAACGATGGCGACATCCGAATACCCGCTTATCTGCAATCCGGTCAGCGGCTCCGCCACTTTGGGAGAATTCAGGACGTCCTGACGGGAAATCAGCGCGCCGTAAGCGCCGCCCGGATTATAAAGAGCGTTAGCCATATTTTTCACCACGACATCAGCACAGTTGTCAAGCGTATTACCGCTTTCGGATAAATAACGTTTCATTTCCAATCCGGCTAAAGTGCAGGGCATGATATTAAGCGGGCGGTGGAATATCGGGTCCATAGCGAATTCCAGGACATTGTCGTGGTTAACGATATTGGATGCCTTGGAATGCGCCTCAACGACCGCGGTATCAAAAAGGCCGGTCATGATTTGCATATAAGCCGCGGCCAGCCCCTGGAGCCCGTCTCCGGAAATGGTGTGGACAGGTTTTAAAGGAGCGCCCAACTGGTCGGGCACGTATTCATCAAAGATGCTTACTCCCTCGTTAAAATCCTCGGAGCAGGCGGTAAAACATCCTATATCCTTAGGAGACATTCCCGCCTCGTTATAAGCCCTGACCGCTGCCGCAAATGTCATCTCGCGGTAAGAAGCCTCCGGGGTTGCGATGCGGGGAATGGTATAACCAACGCCGATAATAGCAACACGTTTTTCGGTGGTCATAGTAGCCTGAGAAGATACCAAAAAACACACCTTTTTGTCAAGAAATATCTTTAATTTAAGATTTGTTTACATTAATATTATGAAAGTGGCATTTTATTTGACTTTATGCCGCCATTAATTAACTATACCTGTAAGAAATCATAAAAACACGAAAGGCAACGAAAGCACCCCGAATGTTTTCGGGGTATCTTCGTGTTTTACTTTCGTAATTTCGCGCCCCGTTCCACGGGATTCCCTATTAATGGGGTGCCCCGAGACGAAGGAGCGGGGTAACAGAAAAGGAGAATATTATGGAACCAGAAAAAAAAGGCGGGGCAATAATGTTCCACAAGATATTGGGAACAATCATGCTTATCTGTTCCCTGGTTTTGGCTTTGCAGGCAACCGCAATGATAATGCTTTCTGATAATGACCGGATAGAAATACTCCGAGGCGCGGGCAAGATGTACCGGGCAAGCCATGAATACGGCCCTCTTGAAAGAGCGCCTACAGATGAAGAAATAGAAGAAAGGCTCGTCTCGCAAAGAGAAAGCCTGCTGGCAGAAAGCAAGAAAGATAATTTCACACCGATTGCCATGAAGTTTCTTTTCTCCTTGATTCTTCTGGTAACCGCAGCGGGATTATTTATGAACAAACGAAATCCCACTAAAGTATTGGCAACGATTATGGCTATCCTCTTAACAATAGCAATGTTAGCCAAGTTTAAGGAATTCATAAGCTATTCGGAACTTTACAAACACGTTTCTTTATCGTCCATTACGCTTAAGCTGTTGTTTTTTACGGATAAGGCAATGCTTTTGGCGATTCCGCTGGCGTTTCTTTCCTGTCTTATTACAGCGATAAAACCTCCGGCTTTGCCGGAAGGGCAAAAGCCGATTTCCGCGGACGAAGCGCAGGTAAAATAAAACGGCTTATAAAAAAGGATTAATCTATCCGTTTTTGGGTGGGGCTATACCACCGTTACTATCATGGAGTCCCTCCGCATCTGAGATGGAGTCCCACCGCACTTAAGATGGGGTCTCTCCGCATTTGAGATGGAGTCTCTCTGCATTTGGAATGGAGTCCCTCCGCATTTGGGATGGGGTCTCTCCGCATTTAAGATGGAGCCTCTCTGCATTTGAGATGGGGTCTCACCGCATCTGAG
>JACQZI010000015.1 GCA_016207825.1 Planctomycetota bacterium
CAATGGCACCTGCTGGCTTAATATGAAGCGGTGGCAAGTGACAACTCAATCACGAACGTATTATATTGTATACAAGTTAGCTGGGGATATCGGCGGAGGGCAAAGAGCCGGGGTTAAAATTGCAGATAGTAGCTATTTGGAGTTCGAGAATGCGACATGTATTGGGGTCCCTTAGAATTCTCCTGAATGGGGTAGCCTAAGTAGAGGTGCTTCGGAATCCCGATGTGAAGCCAAAGAAAGCGGCACCACTCGGGAGAAAACGCCACGGCTATCGGCGTGCCATGGTAAAAAGATGTTATCCCGCAAGACGGGACGACTATATATTACTCGGCGTTACAAGAGGATGTTGCAAAATGTTGCATAAAGCGTTTAGACGATTTGGCGTAATAGGGATTTGGGCGATTATTCTATTATTGGTCATTGGGAATTGGGGCTTGAATAATTTCGCCTACGGCGATACCTGGTCCCAATCCTCCTTCACCGATGGAACGTTTAATAACACGGTTACTACCACAAACAATACCGATGTAACATTAAAACTTATGAATTATGATAGCGGGAATGGAACAGATGGAACAATCACTATTACCACTGCGAAGAATATCAATACCGACCTTTTCAATCGGGCCTGGCCTGATGCGGTTACGGCTACTTCTATGGCGAATACATCATCCGGCGCTACCTCTATTGTCGTTGTCTCTGCTCCTAATGGTCTGGCGGCCGGGGATGAAGTTATTATTATCAGCCTTAAAGGAACCAGCGGTAATGTCGGTTTCTATGAATTTGCCCGTATAACTTCTATTAACGTGAATACGCTGAATCTTAATAGAGCATTAACCAATGGATATAATGGCACTCTTGATAAAATAATGGTCCAGCGCGTGCCAAATTATACCAATGTAACAATTGATTCTGGTTCGCTTACCTGTTCTGCCTGGAATGGAACTTGGGGCGGAGTTCTGGTATTCAGGGCTACTGGTACCGTTACGGTAAATGTGGTGAATGGCATCAACACAAATGCGAAAGGCTATTTGGGAGGCGACAGTGGAACCTCGGCTGGATCTAACTCTCCTGGTGGAGAAGGCTATAATGGCAGCGGCAGGAAAGGCGGCTATGCTAACGCATCTGCGGCGACTGGCGGCACGACTGTTGAATCCGGTGGTGCTGGAGGCGGAGGAGGGGCTACGCAATCAATTGGGGCAGGAAGCGGGAGCGCTGGAACTGTCGGTTCGGGCGGCGGCGGCGGTGGCGGTGCTTATCAAAGTTCTGTTGGTTTTGGAAAAGATTCTTCAAGTGGTGCCGGAGGCGGTGGTGGTAACGGTTCCGTTGGAGTTGGAGGAGGCGGTGCAGGCGCGGGTGGTTCCGGTAGCACTAATACTGGGGGGAATGGCGGCAGCGGAAGTTTTAATACTAGTGTTGCATGGGCAGGCGGCGGGGGTGGCGGCGGAACCGATGGGCAAGCCAATTCTTCCAACCTAATAAACCGTGCGTATATGGGAGGGGGAGGAGGAGCAAGTGGAGGTGAAAACGTTCCGGGCTACACAACGGACTACGGTTATGCAGGCGGTAATGGCGGTGGTATTATTTTCATTTCGGCTAATATTATCAATGTGATTAATGGCGCATCAATTGCGGCTAATGGTCAGGCAGGAGCTAATGGTCGCAATGTTACTTTTGGAAGTGGAGGCGGCGGCGGAGGAGCGGGAGGTTCAATTATCCTTATTGCTATAACAATTACAAATCCCGGGGCAAGCGGAATTACGGCTAATGGAGGTGCTGGAGGTACTGGTAAGTTTAATGGTGGTAATGGCGGCGGTGGCAGAACCTATGCTAAATATTATGGCTCTGCACCGGCTAATTTACCAACCCCAAATTATGCATCGGCTTCGCTTGCCTATTTTGCTTCCGGCGTCTATACCTCAACAGCAATTGCACCGACAGGCGTTTCTTACTGGGGAACTCTTAATCATACAAAGATTACCCCAGCTAATACACTCTTAACCGTAGATGTCTTGAGCTCTTCAAATAATGCATTATTAGTTGCCAATGTCCCATCGGGAACCGACCTTATGACAGCTTATCCGGCAACATTTGCCAATATTACCGGTATAAAACTACGGGCAAATTTCTCTACATCCGATACCACTCAAACAGCAACTTTGTCTGATTGGCAATTAGAATATGCCGCGGGAACCGCGGTCTCCACCACCAACTGGTCTGATATTATCAATGGAAATTCTATTCAAATGGGACAGTCTGTTGCCCATGTCAAGTTTGATATGCGGACGGTTGAAGGCACCGCCCGCTGGAAACGATTCCGTATTGATAAAGGATTAAAGGCATATTCTACTAACATTGCCTGCCCGGATTGTAAAATTGAAATCCAAGTATGGATGGAATCTGATAGCAACGGGTTTTGGGATACAGGCGACACTTTTATCAGTAAAGGAAACTTTAGTAACGGCACCTGTTATCTTAATATGAAACAATGGTCCATTACGACCACCCCCAAGACTTACTACATTGTATACAAGCTTGCTAATGACATTGGGGGTGGTCAACGTGCCGGGGTGAAGATAGCGGATAGCAGTTATTTGGAATTTGAAAATGCTACCATGCGTAGGAGTCCCTTAAGGGGACTCCGGAGTCCCAATGAATATCGGGATATTGGTGTACCTTGAGTTTGCCGCCCCGATACATCGGGGCGTAGGAGTGCCAGAATAATATAACTACAAAAACACCCTGTCGAAACGGCGGGGTGGTGAAAAAGGAACGTTTTAATATAATGAACGTGAACAAGAAACTTGGTTTTATTTGTGACGTAGGGTTCCTGAGTAGGAACATCAAAGGATTACGGAATAATAAGCCTCTCCCCTGCCTCGCCGATGTGGGGGGGCGCGTCTTTACGACCATGCCCCCGCGTCTTTACGACCATGTCCCTACGTCTTTACGACTATCCCCCTGCGTCTCTACTATAGAGACCCCACGGCGTTATGACCATGCCCCCGCGGTCTTACTAGGGATAAACCACGGTCTTACGAGAAATACCCCGCGGTCTTATGAGAGATACCCCACGGCTTTACGAAGGACACCCCGCGGCTTTATAACCAGTGCCCCACGGTTTTATGAGGAGTCCCCCGCAGGAGGTACCGTACCTACCCCCCTACGTTTGAATTCACCAAATTTTGTAACCCTTTATAAAACAAGATGATACAAATAAAATTGATGCCGAAAAAGTTACCAATAATTGCGAGTGAGCCATGACACAAGATGCAAGAGGGAAAAATGCTCTCAGTCGTGGCAGGGATAATATAAGCCGTATTTAGAAAATATATAAAGGAGAAATTTCAAATGAATAAAGAAAACAAATTATATGGGTTGTTAGGATTATGGTGTTTTTTATGTTTCACCTTAATGGTAATTCAAGTTATGGCATGGTGCCCGGCTGCAGAAGAGGAAACGAAGAAATTCTTTAAGAACCCACCGCCTCCTCCAAAACCAGGAGACCAAATGAAACCGAATCCTGCTCCTGAACAAAAGCCGGAACCTCCTCTTCCACAAGCTCCAGAACCAACTCCACCAGCAATCCCAGCTCCACCCCCCCAAAAAGTAAAACCCGCCCCAATTCCGGCGCCAACCGTAAAACCGCCCCCACCTCCACTGCGGCCTCCGGCCGGGACAGGTATCGAACCGTTAGTTTTTAACCCGTTGTCTACAGTTCCGATGTGGGAAAACTGGTGGTCAAGAAACCGCCTTTATTACCTGCCATTTAAAAATATAATCCAGTGGGCTGATGATATAAACCCTAAAAAAATGGATGACGGGACCCTTAACGTGGAAGCCAATCCAATCAGCAAGCAATCATTGGAGTTCCTTATAAAATGCCTGAAAGAAAATGAAAATCCTATTATCAGGGCAAATGCCGCACTAGCTCTAGGAAAATACAAACATAGAGGTGCTGTCCCGGCACTAAAAGACGCATTAAAGAATGATGCTAATTTTGATGTAAAGAATGTCTCGGCTTTAGCTTTGGGAATCATGGGAGAAGAATCTGCTATTACCGATTTAAAAGCAATCTTATTTAATGAAACGGATGAAAAATCCCAGATGATTAGCCGCGCGTACGCCGCACTGGCACTCGGTTATATAAAAACCGAAGAATCAATTAATATACTGAAAGAAGCACTTGACCCAAACAAAAAATTACATAAGGAAATTCAATGCTCATCTATTCTTTCCCTGGGCAATATTCAGAATAAATCATCAGTTGATTTCTTGGGCAAAATATTGAATGATGCTTCGTATGATGAATATGTCCGGTCATACGCAGCCGTTGCTCTTGGCCGGCTCAAAGATGAATCTGCGCTTCCTTACTTGATAAAATCGCTGCAGGTAAAGGAAAGCACTATCCGCTCAAGCATCGCACTGGCTATGGGATTGATTAAATCACCTAAGGCAAAAGATGAATTGATAAATCTTATCAGCAAGGATAAGTCAACCGAAACCAAAGCATTTGCCGTGATATCACTTGCTCAATTAGGCGATAATAAGGCTTTCGATACCATCCATAACCTTACTAAAAAACCTGATTTTAATATTGAAGGGATGGCTTTTTTATCGCTAGGTTTATTGGGTAATAAAGCATCCATTCCGGAACTCCAAAAAATAGTGGTGAAAAAGACAAAGCCTCTTTCGCGCGGCGCCGCTATTATTGCTCTTGGCATGATGAAAGATATCTCATCCGTCAATACTTTGATTGAGGTTGTTCAAAAAGAAATCAATTCCGATCCTGTAAGCTGGAATTATGCTGTCCTTGCCCTGGGAATGATTGGAGACCAACAAGCCGTCCCTGCCTTGGAAGAAGCTTTCAAAAACGCCCAGCAAAGGGTTGATATGGCAAAAGTCGGTTATAATAATCTTACCATATCACTTGCTATGCTCGGCAAACGAAATGAAGTATTAGAAGAATTATATAAAAGAATCAGTGACAGTAAAAGTCTTCCGCAAATAAAAACCAGGGCACTCCACGGCATAGGGTATATCGGCGATAAAGCTTCTATTAAACAATTGATGGACTTCTATGTCGCGGAAAAAAATGACGACCTGAGATCTTATGCCATATTAGCCATGGGTTTTATCCTGGATAACGAGCGGGTTAATCCTCTATATAAAATCACTGCTGACAATAATTTCGTGATTACCATGCTGATTTTGAACCATATATTCTTTAGTAAACCTGAATAATCTATAAACGCATAAAATGGAGTAAATTTGTGTAAAAGGAGTACTATGATTATGAAAAACATGAAAACCAACCTTTTTAGGAACGGGCCACCAAAGGTAACTGTAGTATTACCCCGTAAATACTTCTTCACCATAACGCTTTTTTTGTCCGGTTTTCTCATATACGGCCTTTTAATCATTTCTAAGGGGCTTTATGCAGATACGATAGAACTTCTATCAGGTGAAATGGTTCACGGACGGATTATCGGTGAGGAAAAACAAACTTTAAAACTACTTCCAGAAAACAAGGATGATAAATCCAAGGAAACTAAAACCTTTTATCTATTCCGCATCAAAAAAATAATCAAAGGTAATACTTACCAGGATTACATGGCAAAAAAAGAAAAATGCCAAACCGCGGATGATTTTTATAGTTTGGGTGAATCCTGCAAGAACAATAAATTACCTGAAGAAGCACTGCTAATGTGGGCGGAAGCGATCAAGATAGACCCCAACCATGAAAAATCCCGTAAAGCCCTGGGTCATAGGAAAGAAAACGACCGCTGGCTGACACAGGAAGAAATAAAAGAAGCGGAAGGATACGTTAAATTCCAAAACCGCTGGGTAAAAAAAGATGGGCTGGAAAAAGCCCGCCAGGAAGAGGCGAAAAAAAAATATCAATCCGCGTATCCGATAAACATTAAAATCGGCGTGGTTACGGATGTAACGGAAGCATGGTTTGAAACATATCGTGACAGAATCAAAGAATATACTAAATACTTATGGATTGCCAGCGAAGGACTGCTCTATTTAAATAACGTCGAAATATCAGATTGTTCTTCAGGTGAATTTACGGTGCTTATACCGCATCCATCCGATGACGACAAATCAAAAAGCCAGGCTTACAGAAGTTGTGCCGGCGGGGTTGAAATGTCGGCACAGTGTGGCGCCCACATTTTCGTCCGCCAATGCGGTTTCGTAAAGCTCCATATCACAGCTCATGACGGTTGCATTCTGGAAAAAGCAAGCGGTTCTGTTACAAAATTCTGCGATGAATGCCTGACAAAAATAATAACCCTTTCCCCTAATGTCAAGCACCATCCGGATTTCCCTGAAGAACCGCCTGAAGTAAAGATAAAAATTACCAACAATAAACAAAAATAGGAGAAAAAATATGCGACGCTTCATTTCCTGCTGCTTTTGGATTGTTTCGTTATTGTTGGCACCTAATTATATGCTTATCACGGAAGAATCTGCCTCACCGTCTAAAAACCAGGGGCTTTCCTCACAGAAAAAATCCGAAGCAGAAAAACTCATCAAGAAATACTTTACGGTAAAAGATAGTATGGAAAAAACCGGGCTTCTTGATGAATTGGCAAAATATGATGAGGAAGTTTCCCCTTCAGACATAACCGCTTTTACTAAAACAATCTGGCCATTAGTTAAACAGGACGCCAAACCCGAAGGTAAAAATCCTGCAAAATGCACTCATCCTGATTACCCAGGCGAATATTTCATCTCGATACCCCCTGAAGCCAAAGCCGGTAAAAAAACAGGTGTTTTTATAGGATTGCACGGCTACAGATGTGAAGGGGATGACATGCAGGCTTGTTATGGTAACCCTAACCCAAAATTAATCGGAGTTTATCCGACTGTTATGGATAAAAGTAATGGCAGTGCCTGGAAAACAGAAACTGCGGAAAAATATATCATAGAAATTATCAACGACTTAAAGCGCACTTATAATATTGATACCAATCAAATCTACCTGGCCGGTCATTCTATGGGGGCACAAGGCACATGGTCAATTGGCTCCCATTATGCAGATATATTTGCAGCACTTGCACCTATGTCCGGGGCCGGTTCTACAGGAGGAATACTCGCCAACCTTAAAAATACTCCCGTCTGGTTTTACCACAGCGCGGATGATAAAGTAATTTCAGTAGAGCCAGACCGCCAAGCCGCTGAAACTCTTAAAGCATACAAAGAAAAATATGGCGCATATGATTTTACTTACAAAGAATATTCCGACATCGGGCATGGATTTCCCAAAGAAGGATTCAAGCCGATTTGGGACTGGATATTTTCCAAGAAACGCAATCCTTACCCTAAGTTTGTCATCTGGGAACCCACCCGGATTTATAAACAGATATTCTACTGGTTAAAAACAAATAATCCCCAACCAGGGCAAAGAATAGAGGCGAAAATAGATGCTAACAAGATTTTTATCCAAAGCGATGTTACGGAATTTAGCGTCTTACTTAATGATAAACTGGTGGATTTAAAAAAGCCGGTGGTTATTACTGTCAATGCTGATGAAAAATTTAATGGCTTAGCCGGGTATAGCCTACGCACATTAGTGGAAACCATAGATGACAAAAAAGACCCAGAAATGTATTTCACCAGTCAAGTAAAGATAAAAAATGATGAGAAACGGAGGTAATCATGCGTAATAGTAGAGGAAAACCGCTTCGCAGCAAATGGCTTGGTGCAGGCGTTATTGCGGTAGCAGTAACCGCCTTGTTGCTGG
>JACQZI010000016.1 GCA_016207825.1 Planctomycetota bacterium
TAGGATACCTCCTTAGTTATATAGTGATACGGCATTACTAATCATGGGATATATACCCTGTGGACTTGGGATAGGTATCCTGTGATGCAGTGATACGCCGTCTGTATAGCCCTAATATCCCCAGAGTATCCTTGGGATACCTACGGGCATGGATATTCCTATTCCTTCCATTGCTCATGTCAGGGACGTGCATATAACATTACGAGCTCGGTTTACATATCCTTACCTGTGCCGACGAAACCAGCTAAATATTTGACTCGGAAGTTATAGTTTGTAAAATAACCATTAAGAACTCATTAGGATTAAAAGCCTATAGCAGGGCATTTTATAAAAAGCGAACCTAACATCTCAGGAAAATAAAGAGTTGCGGTGTGTGGGGAGCATCCTCTCTGCCAGGTTAATTAAGTAAGGGGTCTATGGAAGTTCAAAAGAAACAAAAGATGCTAAGATTTATTCTGTTGGTGGGTGGCGGTTTAATCGGCGCGTTGCTGGGCGGTCTTTATCTTTATATTAATGATGATAAACTCATGAGTTTACCTCGTGATAGTTTTCAAAAAGATATATTTGTGCTGAGAGGAAGTCTAATATTTATTTTGGTCACTTATAATATCGGATATTATGGCATGAAATTCTTCGGCTTTAAGGAACAGGCGGAGGAGATAAAAGAGGCTAAAAAATGGCGCACATTGATTTTAAATATTTTAATGGTAGTTGTGTTTATAATGTCATTTTTCTTCAAGTGATTTGAATTCCAATCAAATCTGGGGACACCCTCCTGCCCCTCACGGTACGACCTACTGGCTGCGGCGGGCAAGCCCGCCTAACGGCGAGACTCCGCCATAGCTACGCAATACTGATTTTCCCTGTTTGCTATACGGTATCGCTTATTTCAAATGGCCTGAAATGTAGGCGCTGACCTCGGGCAAACCGCCCTGGAGAATCAGATAGCCATCGTGAGGTTCGCGCTCGGTTATTTCGTGCGCAATCGGAGTGAGCATCATCTCTTTCGCCTTCTTCTGGTCGGTGGTGTGGCCCAAGACCCAGCAGAGTTTCATATAGGCAACTTCCGGCAACATATTATCGCAGGGGATAATCCCAAGGTCCAATAAATCCCTGCCCGTATCATATACATACATCTGGACATAGCCCCACAAGGTCTGGACCGTCATCACCACGGTAATCCCTTTATCCACCGCTTTCTTTAACGGCGCATACAAGGGCTTGTTGACGTGGCCCAAACCCGTCCCGGCAATCACGATTCCCTGATAGCCATTATCAATCAGCGAATCTATCATATCCGGCTTCATATTGGGATAATAATAAACAATGGCGACCTTCTCGTTAAAGGCGGTATCTATCTTGACCTTCCTGTCGTTCCGGCGGCGCTTGTAATTATCCGTAAAGAACTTAAATTCGGTGGGTGAAACAAGCCCGATGGGAATATTCCCGATGGTGCGGAAGGTGCTACGGTAACTCGAATGCATTTTTCGGACGCGCGTGCCGCGGTGCAACAAGCAATACTGGTCGCTGGTGGGCCCGAACATGCAGACCATAACCTCGGCGACATCGCTATGGGCGGCGGTGCGGACGGAATTTATGAGGTTCAGCGCCGCGTCGCTTGACGGGCGGTCGCTGGAACGCTGGGAACCGACCATAACTATCGGCACAGGCGAATCCTGCACCATGAAAGAAAGTATCGCCGCGGTGTGGTGCATGGTATCAGTTCCGTGCCCTATCACAATTCCGGCGGCGCCGTTGGCAATTTCTTTCCCGATTGCCTGGGCAGTGCCTATATACTGTTCCGGCCCCATATTCTCACTGAAGACGCCGAAAAGCTTTATGGTTTTAAGATTACAGATATCGGCAAGTTCAGGTACGGCCCCGTATAATTCTCCCGGAGTGAATGCCGGAATCACCGCACCAGTCCGGTAATCAAGGCGCGAAGCAATCGTTCCACCTGTTCCCAAAAGGGTTACGTAGGCGGTATCGGTCGGACTTAAAATTTTCCGGTATTTTATAGATGGCTTCCTTAAATCCTTTTTCCTCTATCGAGGTGATATTGGCGATATTAAGCCCGGTGTTATAGCCGGAACGGAGTTTCAAAACGATATGCTCGTCATCCGCGGTTTCCGAACGCGGCAGGATAATACCGATAAATTCGCCTTTATTGGTATTGACAACGACATCGCTCCAAACCTTGACGTTGAACTCAATCAGTTTGGCCTTCGCCCTGCCTTTATAACCTTTGTAAATATTGTCCGCCATATTATTTCGTTACGATTTCCAAAAGCTCAACTTCGAATATAAGCATTGTATTAGGACCTATCGGACCGCCCGGCCGCGGATTCATTCCGTAAGCAATATTAGAGGGAATAAAAAGCTTGTATTTACTGCCAACATTCATCAGCTGCAATGCCTCAATCCACCCTTTGATTACCCCGCCGACCTGGAATTCAGCCGGAACCCCTCGGTCATAAGAACTGTCAAAAACCGTGCCGTCAATCAAAGTCCCGCGGTAATGGACGCGAACCGTATCGGTCAGCTTGGGCTGTGGGCCATCGCCTTTCACCAGGATAACATACTGCAATCCACTGGCCGTGGTCATCACGCCTTCTTTCCCTTTGTTTTCCGCCAGGAACGCCTCGCCTTCCTTAAGATTTTTCTCGGCTAATTCTGCCATCTGGGCGGATGGCGGCGGTTGCTTGCTTTGTTGCCTGGCTACCCATTCATTCCTAATTGCCATTGCTTCTTCCTGGCTAATAACCGGCTTGTTGCCTTTGAGGAAATCGTCCACTCCCTGACAGAACGACTGGAAATCAACTCCTTTATCCAACTGCTTAAAATTGCCCCCTATTTCCAATCCGTAAATATAACTCAGTTTCTCCTCATACGTAGTCAATGCTTTCTTCGGCTGGGTCTCAGTTACGCCAGGTGTTGCCGTATTAGGCGTCGGGGCAGGTGGAGCATTCAACCCACTCTGTTTCTGACTGCTTACATATAACAATATAACCCCGATAAAAACCACGATAGCCAATGGTAATATTAGCTTATTCATTTATAACCCTTTCAATATTTATTAAATAACTAATATTAATCCAAAACCGACCCAGAATCAAGTTAAAAAGACCATAAAATCTCACTGAGCAAAACGACCGGAAGACAAACACCCCGCTCCGCGGGACCCCGATTAATAGGGAGTCCCCGAAGGGGGCGAATAAGAACGAATTAAAACCCCGAACGCTTTCGGGGTAATATTCGTCCCACCCGCCTGAACGATTCCTTCGGGCAGGTTCGTGTAATTCGTGTTAAACTACAAGAAAAGAAATGTATTGACTTCGGCTCGAAATAAGAATAATATACGAAGTTTAATACTTATGAAAAAAGCTATCATTACCTGGGGGATATTTGACGGGATGCACCGCGGTCACCAGCAGCTTATCAATAAAGTAGTCGTATGGGCAAAGAAAGCCAGGGGTACTCCGCTTGTCCTCACCTTTTACGAGCATCCGGATAAAGTCCTGCTGGATAAACAACCACCCACCCTGACCTCGCTTGAACACCGCTTTTCACTGCTCCGGAATAGTGGAATAAAGGAAATCATCGCCTTGCCATTCGCCTCTGGACTACGCAATCTTTCACCTGAAGCCTTTGTACGCGATATACTTTTGAACTGGCTTAATATCTTTGGACTGGTCGTTACCTCTAACCTTCGTTTCGGGAAAGACAAACAAGGCAACCTCGCACTGTTAAAGAAGCTCTGCAAAAAATATCATCTAAACCTAAAAACCATCCAACCGGTTTATTATAAGGATAAAATCATCAGCAGCACCAGAATACGCCAAGCGATAAGCCAAGGAAATCTCAGGGAAGCAAAGGCAATGCTCGGGAGGCCGATTACCCTGATGGGCACGGTGGTCACGGGAAGCGGACGTGGCAGGAAACTCGGCATCCCTACGGCAAACCTCGATTTGCACCACGAAATCGCGCCGCCCAACGGAGTCTATACGGGCCGCGCGCGCGTTAACGGCCATTACCTTAAAGCCCTGACCAATATCGGCACCAGACCCACTTTCGATAAAGGCAAGAAAGTGATTGTGGAAGTCCATATCATAGGATTAAAATCCTATAATAACCTTTACGGCAAGACCGTGGAGTTAGAACTAATCAGGAAAATACGTGGGGAAAAGAAATTCCGTAACGCCGCGGAACTCTTGAGGCAGATAGAAAAAGATAAGAAATACTGCTCAAAATAAACCACAAAAAACACAAAGAGGAAATATGAAAAAACGTTTAATGCTCGTGTTGGTGCTGGTCGGAATGATTGGATGCGAAACTACCATAACTGAAGAACCGAAGAACCAAGAAACTAAAGAACCAACAACGCAAGATTCCCCACTAACAACCAACATCCAACAACTAATCACTAATCTGGGCTCAGACGACTGGGAAACACGGGAAAAGGCGCAGAAAACTCTGGAAAACTGGCCCAGAGAAAAGCTGGATGAAATAGAACCGCCAATTAACAAAGCCGCTCAAAACACCAACCCTGAAATTCGTAACCGCGCTAACAAAATCCTCAGGGCAATAGCGGTTAGAAAACGGGTTGAGTTTTCCCAAGAGTTATTAACTGAATTCCCAAATATATACTCAGATTTTTTCTTATTTGATTCTCATGCCAAATTTGAAGTGATTGAAAAAATACTCTATAATAGAACTCTCACTAGCAAAGGGAAATATACGGAAATCACCACCAATGATATTATTGGCCTTATCAACGAAGTCCTTTTAGATAATGGGATAGGATTAAACAGAGACGAAAAGACAAACATTATCAACCTGTGTCGCGGGGACCGGTGGAACGGTGAATTAATAAAAGAATCATCAGCGTCATTAAGGAAACTACTAAAGGATGAGGATTGGCTTGTGCGTAGCTATACTGCCATAACCCTTGCTAATCTCGGCGATAAAGAATCTATTCCCTTAATACATAACCTGATTAAGGATGAATCTCCAGCTGTGCGCCGCGAAGCTGTTCATGCACTAGGTCGATTAGACGACAAAGAATCAATCCCTGAAATAAAGAAACTATTAAAAGACAAAGATAAAAATGTTCGTGAACAAGCCCTCAAAACGCTAAAAGAACTTGGGGTGGATGTCGAGGAAAATAAATAATCCTATTGTCTTTGTGCCTTAGTGTCTTTGTGGCAGAACATATGACAGAATTTAAACTGACAACCAAGATGACCCCCAAAGGCGACCAGCCACAGGCTATCAAGAAGCTTACCGAAGGCATCAATTCCGGGCTCCCCCACCAAACGCTCCTGGGCGTGACCGGCTCAGGCAAGACCTTTTCCATGGCGCACGTCATCCAGAATACAGGAAAACCAACGCTCATTATTTCCCATAATAAAACCTTAGCCGCCCAGCTCTACTCCGAATTCAAGGAATTCTTCCCCAATAACGCCGTCCATTACTTTGTCAGCTATTACGATTATTACCAGCCTGAGGCATATATCCCCCAGCGCGATATCTATATAGAAAAGGACGCCTCCATCAATGAGAATCTCGACCGCCTGCGTCTAGCCGCCACGAGCGCCCTTCTTTCCCGCCGCGATGTCATTATCGTTGCCAGCGTCTCCTGCATATACGGCCTGGGCTCTCCCGAAGATTACGCCCAAATGGTCGTATCCATAAAAATCGGGGATAAAACCGCGCGCGAATCCATCATGAAACAGCTGGTCGATATCCTGTATGAACGCAACGAAACGGTCTTAAGCCGCGGCAATTTCCGGGTGCGCGGAGACACCATAGAAATCTGGCCCGCGTATGACGAGCATGTCATCAGGATTACCATGGATGACGACAAAATCGCCACTATCAGCCAGACCAACCGCCTGACCGGCGATATCATGCAATCATTCGAATCCGTGACTATTTTCCCGGCAAAGCATTTTGTCATGCCTGAAGATAAAATAAAGCGCTCAATACAATCAATCAAGGACGAGCTTAAAGTGAGACTGGCGGAACTGAAGAAGCAAAATAAGCTGGTGGAAGCCCAGCGCCTGGGCGCGCGGACGAATTACGATATCGAAATGCTCCTTGAGGTCGGTTATTGTAAAGGGATAGAAAATTATTCCCGCCACTTAAGCGGCAGAAAACCGGGAGAGCGCCCGTTCACTTTGATGGACTTCTTCCCGAAAGATTACCTCGTATTCGTGGATGAATCGCACGTGACCATCCCGCAAATAAGAGGCATGTATTTCGGCGACCGCTCCCGCAAGGAAACTCTTGTGGAATACGGATTCCGCCTGCCATCAGCCTTGGATAACCGCCCGATGAAGTTCGCGGAATGGGAAGCCATGGTCAAGCAAATGGTCTTTGTCTCTGCCACGCCCGGCGATTATGAAGCGGAGAAATCCAAAGACAAGGTGGTCGAACAGATTATCCGCCCGACCGGATTGGTTGACCCGGCGATTATCGTCAAGCCCACCGAAGGGCAGGTGGCTGACCTGACCAAACGCATACAGCAGAGAATAAAGAACAAGGAACGCGTGCTGATAACGACGCTGACCAAGCGGCTGGCAGAAGATTTAAGTTCCTATATGCAGGAAAAAGGCATTAAGGGCAGGTATCTCCACTCTGAAATAGAAACCATCGAACGCGTTAAGATATTGAACGACTTACGGAAAGGCACATTTGACGTCCTGGTCGGGGTAAACCTCTTGCGCGAGGGATTGGATTTGCCGGAGGTATCGCTGGTGGCAATCATGGACGCGGATAAAGAAGGATTCCTGCGCTCGGAGACATCGCTCATCCAGACCGTCGGCAGAACCGCGCGCAATGTCAATGGTGAGGTAATCCTGTATGCGGATAACATAACCGGCTCCATGAAGCGCGCCATGGCGGAAACCGACCGCCGTAGGAAAATACAGCTTGACTTCAATAAAAAGAACCATATCACGCCCAAGACCATCAAGAAAGCAATACTGGAAGGAATAGAACAGGCAGAGGAATCCAAAAAGATTGAGGCGCAGGCGTTTTCATTTGATATCTCCCAGTATGAGGGAACGGAGCTGGTAATGAAGCTGGAAGAAGAGATGCTCGAGCACGCCAAGAAACAGGAATTCGAGAAGGCCGCGGAAATCCGGGATTTAATTGACGAGCTTAAGCGCAAGAAGAAATAAACGCAATGATTTCAAGACAGGCCATCCATCAAATCTCCACAAAAACAAACTGCTCCGCCCGGCTTGCTGACGGAGCAGTTTTAAAACCTATTAAAAACCCCCATGTACCACATAGGGTACATGGTTAAAATTAAGACTTAATTATCTTTTCGGCTTCGGCTTTATCGACATCCATGACATAAGTAATGCCGCTGATTTCTGTTGCTTCGCGCGTTAAGGACATAATATCATCGCGGGAGATATTATCCAGCGTGAATTTCCTGCAACCGGCCATCAACTGGCGCAGGCCCTGTGCCAGCCTTTCATAATAGGTGTAAAGGCCGATGGCGCCAGCGGGCATCTTCTCGAATTCCGCATCACCCAGTTCTTTGCGCAGGTTAGCGGCCGTCACGAAGATTTCATCTTTGCTTGAGCCGAACCTTTCCACATAAACCGGCAGCTGCTGCTCATCAATCGCCCGGCCGATATTCTTGCCTACCATCGCCGCGGCTATCGGAGCGCGTGCCATGCCGATCATCTTGACAAACGGGGCTCCCATAGCCAGCCCCTTGAAAATCTGGTCTTCAAAGCTAAAGCCGCCGTTTACGGCAATCGCCGGGAGATATGCTTTCTTTTCAGCCAGCATCTTGGCATACTTATAAACGAGCGAGTGCAGCTCAACCGGTGGAACGCCCCATTCATTCATCATCTTCCACGGGCTCATTCCGGTGCCGCCGCCTGCCGCGTCCACGGTCAGGAGGTCGATTTTATATTTGGAGGCGAATTTCATGGCCAGAGCCAGTGCGGCCGGGCGATAAGCGCCGGTCTTCAGGAAGATATACTTGGCGCCTGCCTTACGCAACTCTTCCACGCGCTGGGCAAAACCTTCTTCGGAAACCATGCCGACCCTTGAATGGCGCTCGAATTCCTTAAAGGCGCCTTTATCATACGCCCGGATGACGTTCGGATCTTTCGGGTTGGGCAACACGACATAACCACGCTCGTAGAGCATCTGGGCCTTCTTCAAATCCCGGATTTTCACTTCGCCGCCGATATTCTTCGCGCCCTGCCCCCACTTTAGCTCCACGCAGGTCACGCCGAGCTTTTCAATGGCGTATTCCTGGACGCCCAAACGTCCGTCTTCGACATTCGCCTGGACAATAATGGCACCGTAACCGTCACGCTGGCTATCCGTATAAAGTTTTACCCGGCGTTTTAAATCCACGGTATCCATGACGCGCCCGTTCTTTATGACGGACTGCGGGTCCATGCCGACGACGTTTTCGCCGATGGTCAGGGGTGTGCCGGAAATAGCCGAGCCGATTGCTAAACCTTCCCAGTTATTCTTGGCGATATCGGTCGAGCCGATGCCGGAAATCACCCACGGATATTTAAATTTTAGACCTTTATCATGGCCGATGGCCAGCTCAAGCTTGACGTTCGGGAAAATCGCCTTGTCGCTATCCGCTTCGATTCCCTGCGCGCCGATGACGCCGCTGATGATATTAAAGTGGGAATAATCTACCGGATATGATTTTTCCCCGGCCGAAGTGATGACGCCAAAGGGCTGCGGATAGATGACTTCATGCCCCCGGTAGGCGGATTTACCGATTTCGCACATGCCGATGCACCCGTCCACGCATGTTACGCACATGCCGGATGCCGGGATGACCGAGCCTTCGGTCCTGTTTTTGGTCAGGGTGGCCGCTGTTGCATTCGTCTTAGAAAGTGACATATTCCTCCTCCTTTTTAATCTTTCTTTATTTCACAAGCCACACAAGGTGACATATAACACATCATATCATCAAACTTTTCCTTTTCCAGACAGGGCGGTTCCAGATTGGCGCATCCGCCGCAAATCGCTTTATCCGGCTGGTTATAAGTGCACCTGAGCTGGCAGGCCGGACAAACATACATGCATCCTCCGCACAGGCGGCAGACTTCAGATTTGATATTAAATGGCGTATTGATAGTCCGCTTATTGCCGCGCCCGTTAAACCCAATTGCCTGCGCCGCCATCTGCTCCTTACACATCCGGACGCACAGCCCGCAGAGTATGCAGGTTTCGTGTTCCTGCTTGAACCTTTGCTGGCGCACGCCGTAAGAAGAAGCCAAATCCTGAATCTGTTTGGATTGCGGGCAGGAACCGAGCAGGAGTTCGATGACTATCCGCCTGGCTTTAATCACCCTTTCCGAAGCGGTACGGACTTTCAAGCCTTCCTCAACCGGATAGGTGCATGAAGAAACGAGTTTGGCTCTCGGCCCTTCCCCGATTTCCACCACGCACAGGCGGCAGGTACCGTAAGGAGAAAGCCCATCCATATAGCAAAGCGTGGGGATAGGAAACCCCAGGAACCTGGCGGCTTCCAATATGGTAGTCCCATTTTCCACCTGGACAGCAACGTTGTTAATTTTTAAGTTAATCATATATCAGAACTCACTAATTCTTTCTCTTTATTAGGTTTAGTATCATCATTTTTCTTTACCAGCTCCAATTCGCACCTCAAGCAGCGCCGGGCTTCCTTGACCGCTTCCTCTTTGGTCAGGACGCAATCCACTTCCTTAAAGCTGCCCTGGCGCTCCTTTACCGGAATGACCGGAACTTTGGCGCGCTTGGCGGTAAGCATTTCTTCTTCTGATATTTCAACCGCATCGATATATATCGAGGGACGGGTCAGTTTATATTCCCTTGCCACCGGCTTTTTCTGGAGATACTGGTCAATTGATTCGGCCGCAACCTTGCCGGCCGCCATCGCTTCGATAACTGTGCTCGGTCCGGTGACCGCGTCGCCTCCCGCAAAGACGCCTTCTTCATCGGTCGCCATTGTTTCCGGATTAACCGTGATGGTCTTGTTTTTGGAAACCAACCTCTTTAACGAAGGCGTATCCATAAATGATGGGTCGGCTTCTTCACCAACCGCGACCAGTAGCGTATCCACCGGAATCTTAACTTCGGAATTGGGAAGCGGAATGGGTTTCCGGCGGCCACTTTCATCAAAATCGCCCAACTGCATCTTGGAACATTCCAACTCAACTAGCTTGTTATTTCTCGTGATAATACGCACCGGGGCGGTCAGCAATAATATTTTAATGCCCTCTTCCAGGGCACTCTCGATTTCCTCTTTCAAAGCCGGCATTTCGGCCTTGGTGCGCCGGTAAATGATGGTTACATCCGCGTTCAAGCGGGCCGCCGTGCGCGCCGCGTCAATCGCGGCATTGCCGCCGCCGATAACCCCGACATTTTTCCCGATATTGGACTTGATGCTCAGATTGACTTCTCTTAGGAAATCTAGCGCATCAAGCACGCCTTCGGCGGTTTCGCCGTTAATTCCCAAATGCTTCCCTTTATGGGTTCCGGTCGCGATAAATATCGCGTTGAAACCTTCCTTTTTCAGGCTGTCTATCGTAATATCTTTTCCTAAACGGCAGTTGGTCTTTATGGTCACGCCTAATTTCTTGATAGACTCAATATCCCGGTTAAGGATATCTTTCGGCAGCCTGTATGACGGGATGCTGACGGCCAACATTCCACCTGCTACGGGTAGCGCTTCGAAAACCGTCACGCCGTAGCCTTTAATCGCCAGCGCCCATGCCGCGGCCAGTCCGGCCGGACCGGAGCCGATAACCGCCACCTTCTCCTTCTTCTGTGCAGCGGTTTTTGGCTTGTAATTATATTTTTCCTTATAACCGTTATCAACGGCAAAACGTTTTAAGGCGCGGATGGCAACGGCCTCGCCCGCGTCGCCGGCACGGCATTTTATCTCGCAAGGATGCGAGCAAACCCGGCCGCAAACGCTGGGCAAAGGATTATCCTTCATCACGATATCATAGGCCTCTTTGAAACGCCCGTGAGCAATCAAGGCCGTATAAACCGAGGCCTCGGTACCGATGGGACAGATATGCTGGCACGGGGACGAAACCAGTTCCTTGCAGACCCCGGCCTGGCATCTCTTTTTGGTAATGTGATTTTCATATTCGCTCTGGAAATAACGCAGGGTGCTTAATACGGGATTAGCCGCTGTCTGTCCCAGGCCGCACATGGTCGTATCCTTGACCACCTGCGCCAGTTCCTTTATCAAATCTATCTGTGAAAGCTTGCTCTGCCCTTTGGTGATATCCGTAACTATTTCCAGCATCCTCTGGATACCTTTGCGGCAGGTATAGCATTTGCCGCATGATTCATCCAAAAGGAACGTGAGGAAATATTTGGAGATGTCCACCATGCAGGTATTTTCATCCATGACAATCATGCCGCCCGAGCCCATGATAGAGCCGACCTCGGCAAGCTTTTCATAATCCACGGGCAGGTTAAGCATATTATTCGGGATGCATCCGCCTGAAGGACCGCCGGTCTGGACGGCTTTAAACTGCCGTCCCTTGGGAATGCCGCCGCCGATATCGAAAATAATCTGGCCCAAGCTCGTCCCCATCGGGATTTCCACGAGTCCCGTATTGTTTATCTTTCCGACCAAAGAGAAAATCTTGGTGCCCTTGCTCTTTTCCGTGCCGATAGCGGCAAACCAATCGGCGCCCTTGTTAATGATAATGGGAACGTTCGCCCAAGTTTCGACGTTATTAATATTAGTGGGTTTCCCCCAAAGCCCTTTCTGCGCCGGGAAAGGCGGCCTCTGGTGCGGTTCGCCGCGCTTGCCTTCGATGGATGCAATCAAGGCGGTTTCTTCCCCGCAGACAAATGCGCCTGCCCCACGGTTTATCTGGGCATCAAAGCTGAAATTACTCCCTAGAATATTCTCGCCCAGCAATCCGTATTTGCGGGCCTGTTCGAGGGCGATTCCGACATTCTGGACGGCCAGCGGATATTCGCTGCGCACATAGAAAAATCCTTTTGACGAACCGATAGCGAAAGCCCCTATAAGCATGCCTTCCAAAACAGAATGCGGATTTCCTTCCAAGACGCTCCTGTCCATATAGGCGCCCGGATCGCCTTCGTCTCCGTTACATATAATGTATTTGACGTCGCCTTTTGATTTGCGGCATAAATCCCATTTAAGGCCGGTCGGGAATCCGGCGCCACCGCGCCCGCGCAGTCCGGATTTCCTCACTTCCTCTATCACCTTTTCAGGGGATGATGAAGAAAGGACCTTTGCCAGGGCCGAATAACCACCGATGGCAATGTAATCCTCAATGCTCGTCGGATCGATTACGCCGTTATTACCCAGAATCAATCTCTGCTGGCGGTTATAAAACGGCACGTCTTTTTCGTAAGTCACTTTCTTGCCTGTCGAGGGGTCGACATAAAGCAGGCGTTCTATGACCTTTTTATTAGCGATTGTCTCGGAAACGATTTCTTCGATATCCTCAACTTTTATATTCTGATAAAATATTCCTTCCGGCTTAATCACACTGATCGGGCCTTTCTCGCAAAAGCCGTGGCAGCCGGTCATCTTGACCTTGACTTTTTTCTCGAGCTTGTGGAAAGCGATAGCCTTGTTAAAAACATCCACCACGTTTTCCGCTCCCCAAGCACGGCAGCCGGTACCCGCACAAATGGTACTATATGTAATATCATATTCCCTTTGTCCGGCCAGTTTTAACCTTAATTCATCAAGCGCTTTGAAGTTTTTTATCTTTGTCATATTCATTTCTTTTCTTTATTTGTTTACTCTTTCGCATTTCTTCTATCAGCAGTTTAACTTTGGATTTAGTGGCATGCCCGTGGTAAACGCCGTCAATCACCACGACCGGACCTAATGCACAGGCGCCCAGACAATTGACTGTTTCAAGGGTAAACATTTTATCAGGAGTGGTTTCCCCCGGCTCCACACCGAGTATTTTCTGCAATTCATCCACCAGGCGCGGTGCGCCGCGGACGTGGCAGGCCGTGCCCAGGCATGCGGTGACGATATGCTTGCCCCTGGGCTTAAGGCTGAACGCCTTGAAGAAAGTCGCCACCCCGTAAACATCGGTCAGGGGAAGCCGCAGCTTTTGGGCGACATCGCGGATGGATTCCTCGGAAAGCCAGTTATTTTCCGACTGGATATCCTGTAACAGCGAAATCAACACATCTTTCCTGCCGTTATACCTCGCCATCAGTTTTTCAATCAGTTTCCCGTTGGTGTCTTTCGTAGTCATTCAGGCCCCCCTTTCTTTCTCGGCGCGAAAACTAAGAAGCTAACTATTCAATAATCCTTTAACAATCCCTTATCTGTATTCTTCGCAATGGCAGATTCCGCCTTCGGGTTGGGGACGGTTGCAGGTCTCGCGGTTTTCGCAATTCATGCAGAGCCCTTTATACTGGCGTGAATTCTTTTCCATCATTGCATTTGGGTTTGAAGCAAGATTCAGTCCCGAGCCACCGGGAAGACATTCATATTCATTGCAGTGTTGCACCGGTTTATCCGTTGAATTATGAAGGGAACACTCCGGGATATTCTTGCAGTTTACACACAAATCTTTACGTTCTGCAGCTTTTGTCATATATAGTAGCCTCCTTTTCTTTATTAAGGGACATTGGTGGCTACGCTTTTTCCATAACTGGAAATTCAGCCGCACGCTTCTTTCCTTACTCACTCCGCGGAGTTCTCCCGGAGAGAGCGAAGGTTCTGATGGGTCTTCGCTCTCCCCTAGAAAGGAGATTTGGGAATTCAGCGTAGCGTGCTTATCCCCGATTATTACCTACAATATAGCAATTAGCGTGCCAAGAATGGGAAAAACAGGCTCACTTTGCGGACTGACTATTGAACTGCCAGAAAATCAAGAAGTTAGATATGATCGCTAAAATACTGGCAAAATATTATTATTAAAATTATAGTGAGTCTGGCGGGGAAATTCTCCCCGGCTGGGGAATAACAACCCGGTGATAGGGGTTTATTTGGGCAGCCTGTCGCGCAGTGTTTTCCTGTCAATACCGAGTATTTCAGCGGCTTTGGTTTTATTGCCTCCAACGCTTGACAGGACATTCTTGATGTATTCTGATTCCATTTGGGACAATGTCTTGGTGGGCTTTGTTTTAACTGAATCAGAAACATTCAAGGCTGAAAACCTCATCAAGCTCGGCAGATCAGGAACGCCGATGGCATTACCGTCCGTCATGACCACCATTCTCTGGATTACATTTTCCAATTCCCGGACATTACCCGGCCAGTGATAGTTTTTAAGCACCTGTAAAGCCTCGTCGGAAAAAGTGGGGACTGTCTTGCCGCTTTCACGGGCGAACTTAGCGATAAAATGGTTTATCAAAAGCAAAATATCATCGTCCCGCTCCCTTAACGGAGGCAATTCAATCATGATGATATTCAGGCGGTAAAATAAATCCTCCCGGAAGATATTTTTCTTTACCAGCGCCTGCAAATCTTTATTGGTGGAAGAGATTATCCGGATGTTCACTTTCCTTGACTGGCTGGAGCCTATCATGCAGACTTCTTTTTCCTGAAGGACCCTCAAGAGCTTGACCTGCATGGCCGGGGTGGTCTCGCTTATTTCATCCAGAAAAATCGAGCCCCCGTCCGCGGTCTGGAAAAATCCGAGGCGCGATTCCGTGGCGCCGGTAAAAGCGCCCTTGACATAACCGAAAAGCTCGCTCTCCAACAGGGTTTCCGGTATCCCGCCGCAATTTACCGGGATAAACGGGGCTGAGGCTCGTGAACTGCTGTAATGAATCGCCCGGGCAACCAGCTCCTTGCCCGTCCCGCTTTCCCCGAAAATCAGGACCGTGGCGGTGGTAGACGCGGCCTTGCTGATGGCGCTAAATACTTTTTGCATCGCTTCGGATTCTCCGATAATACCCTGCGGGGTGCGCGGCGTGCAATGGCCCTGTCCCAGTGCGGTCTTTCTAATGCGCAATTTATCCAGGGTCCGGCGCACGGCCGATGATAATTCATCATCCGTAAAAGGCTTGGAAAGGTATTCTTCGGCGCCGGTCTTCATCGCCTCGACCGCGCCGTTAATGGAAGCGTATCCGGTAATCATCATTACCTCGGTTTCGTGGGAATTTTCCCGGATATGTTTTATCAAATCAAGCCCGTTCGCGCCGGGCATTTTAAGGTCGGTAATCACCAAATCCAGCGGGTTATCTTCGAAAATGGTTATTGCCTCACGGACGTTCGGTGCGGTAAAAACCTGGTAGCCCTGGCTTGTCAAATTACGGCGCAATAACTCCAGGGTGTCCGGAGCATCATCCACCACCAAAATACTTTCTTTTACGACTGCTGTTTCCATACTACTCTTCGACTCCTTCGGTTGAGGTAAAATCATCTATGGGAAATCTCACTTCAAAGCAGGCTCCTTTGTCCGGCGCGCTTTTGACATTTATCGAGCCGCCGTGCGCGGCAACAATCCCGTGGACGACCGAAAGCCCCAAACCCGTTCCCTGCCCCACTTCCTTAGTGGTAAAAAACGGAATAAAAACCTTTTTAATCGTATCGTCGCTCATACCGACACCGGTATCGGAAACGGTCAGGAGCACGTGCTTGTTGACCGCCTCGGTCCGGACGGTCAAAGCGCCGCCTGAAGGCATCGCCTGGATGGCATTCACCACTAAATTGACCAGCACCTGGTGCAGTTGTGAATGGTCGGCGACGATATCCGGTATTTCGCTGTCGAATTCGCGGATAAGCTTCACGCCTTCTTTCTGGCAGCGCGATTCCAGGAAATAAAGCCCTTCCTGGACGACCTGATTAAGGTTAACACGCGATTTCCTTATCGGCATCTGCCGGGCAAAAAGCATAAGCTTCCTTATCACTTCCCTGGTATGCAAAGACGCCTTGATTATTTTTTCTATATCCTGCGCGGCCTGCGCGGGCAAGTCCGGACTTTTTGCGGCAAGTTGTGCAAAGCCGAGTATATCGCTCAAGGGCTCGTTTATTTCATGTGCCACACCGGCGGAAAGCTGGCCGATGGTGGCTAACCTATCCGCATGGCGCAATTGTTCCTGGAGCCTTATCCGGTCATCTTCGGCATAACGGCGTTCTATCAAAAGGGCAATCTGGCGCGCAATAGTATCCAAAAGGCTCTGTTCCTCCCTAAGAAAAAGCACCCTTTCTGTTTCGCCCGCCATTTTAGTGTAAACGACTTCAATCGTTCCCCGTTTTTCCCCGCGGACGAAAATAGCCGAATAAAGTTTCCGGTCAGTTTCCGCGAAATTCATGGTGGAATATGCCTTGCCGTCAAGCACAATCCTGCCTGAAGCGGTATCCGGGTATTGGAAGGCCGGCGGCAATAAATTCACGATTCCCTGAAGAATGCCGTCAAGCGAAAGATTAAGCTGGCTGACCAGCCCGGCAATTCCGTAAAGGCAGGTTAATTCCTTAACACGCTCCCTCAAGGCAGCCTGGGCACGCCGATTGGCGATGGAAACACCCAGTATCTGGCCCACCTGTTCATATAGTTCTATATCATGCGGCTTAATATGGTCAGAAGGCTTGCATTTTAACTGGAGTATGCCGCGGTTTTTCTCATCTATGATAAACGGAATCATTGCCATGGATTGGCAATTGTCTTCCAACGATTTTTTATTCTGTTCCCCGCAAACAACTGGCGTTTTCAAATCCTTCCCGGCGTTGCCTGTCCAGAAACTGCCGTGCTTGGTGAAAAAAGGCAGTGCCGGATTGAAATTACCGCTGAAGAGGTCGTTAAAGAGCTTGTCATCCACGGTGTTTTCCGGGGATTCGTAGACGAACTCACCTTTTTTATCCTGGTGGACCGGGAAGGTTTCAAACTTAAAAGATTCTTCCGGATGAAACCGGGCGGCGAAGCGGTAATACATCGGGCCTTCTGTCACGCGTAATTCGACCGTGTCGCACGCGGAAAAATTAAGGAGAATCCTGGCTATTCCCTTTAAGAATTCTATGCGTGGAACACCCCTCAAAGCATAGTCTAAAATCCTGCGTGATAAAGCCCAGAAATCACTAAATTGATGATTCTTGGATTCCTCCATAACCAGCCTTATTGTAACAATAATCGGCAATATGTCAACAACAATATGCCGACACGTTTTTGGATAAGCTAACTGATTTGATTGGTTAAAATGAAAGAGAGCAACCAAAAGACCGCCCCATCCTCACTACTCACTACCCACCTCAAACGTTAGCATCATTCAGGCATCCCACATCTGCAATAAAAACATAATCATGCGTCCCCCGACGGATGTCGGGGGTCCGCGGTAGTGTCGGGATATGCATTTACCCCTAACTGACTTTTACCTCAAGGAACAACCGCGGAACGTCCTTGTAAAAGGGCCCGTTCTCCTTGCGTAGTAGAACGGAGTCCCGATTCTCGGGGACGAAATCCACGTAACTCGCTCCGCCCGAAGTAAAGCGATTTAGCTTTATATCCTCGTTTATTAATTACAAGCAGGCTAATTATCAGAAGTATTTACTGCGGAAAGAATCATATCAATCTGAATCCTATAAACTTTGGAACGGCTAAAGATTTCGCACCCTACCGGATAAGTAATCTACCCCCTCCCTACCCGTATACCCTATACCCCCTGCCATACCCCTATCCGGAGTATCCCGAACCCGGAAAGGGAGTATATGGATTTTCTATCCGGAGGGAATAAAATAGCCTGAACCACCCGGAGCCGGTATCACCACCCCCTATACCCACCTACCCTATACCCCCCTCCTAACCCCTATCCGGACCGGTCAAAGCACTTGGAATAGGGGGTGCGACGGGAAATCAAATTAAACTAAGTGAGAACAGAGAAAATTGGAAAAGTGCGCCGTACAACATAAGAAAATCAAGGGTTACAAGCAGTGGGAAGCGTCCCTCGCATACCTGATAGCGTATTCGCCACAGGTTATGGCATTGAAGCCCCGAGTTATGGCATTAAAGCCCCGAGTTGTGGCATTACTGCCAAAGGTTGTGGTCTTAAGGTTACGAGTTATAACCTTGAGGATATGAGTTATATTCAGTTGAATATAGCTTATATTCCGGTGATTATAACTAGAAGCGGTTTCATAAGTTCTTTCAGGAGTTAAATCCCCCTTAATTCCGCTTTGACAAAGGGGGAAATAGGGGGATTTTTGCTTTGTTGAATAATTATTTTGAGGAGTGATATAAAAGTTAAAGTAAAACAGGGTCATAGACGAAAATACTTGTAGAGAACAGTATTTTTATAAGGAGAACCCGTCTATGACCCCTGATTTATTATGTGAATCGGCAAA
>JACQZI010000017.1 GCA_016207825.1 Planctomycetota bacterium
AGTTAAGGTTTAAGGGTAACATAATGAATCTGTTTAAGTTTGTTAGCAGAGGTTATCGGAAAGAAAAAGCCATAGCGTAGAGGTAAAACAGCTAATAAACCGAAAGAAGAAACTTATAAAAATTATTCAACAGAGCAGGGGTACCCCTACCCCCAAAAAAGACAACTGCACCAAAAAGGCAGTTTTAACGCAATATAACGAGGATTCAGCCTGTTTTTGGATTTATTCAGATTTTTCACTGCACCAAAAACTCACTTTTGTGTGCACTCAACTGCACCAAAAACCATGTTTTTTGGGTATTTTAGCCACAGATTAGAGCTACTGCCTCCCGTGGGACACAGATTTAGTTAGTTAATCTGTTCAATCCGTTTAATCTGCTTACTGATTCTAAATATATTAAGAATGGGTGTAAGTATATGCGTTTTTATAGCCATAGTTCCCTTTTTCATTTGACAAAGTTCCCTTTTTGGGTTGACACCGTTAGAGCTTGCGATCGCCCAGAGCGACCTATCTCTAACGGCGTAAACAAATAAAATAATGCTCGGAAAAAATAATACTCAATATTTTTCCCCGGTGTTGACAAAACCATTTTTATGGTTTATACTTAATAAGGAGGACGAGAGTTATGGCGCAAAGATGTTTGTTTATCAAACTAAGCCGGGAGGAATTATTCGCCCTGAACAAGTTTATTTCCGATATGGCGGTCAAAAGCAAATTCCGGGCGCGCCTGCGCGGACAGGTCGCCTGGCTTTCCCACCAAAACCGGACGCCCGAATATATCGCCCGATATTTCCACTGCCCCATAAAATCAGTTTATAAATGGCTCAGGCTCTACCGCCGGAAAGGATTGGACGGACTGCGTTATAATGCCCGCAAGCCAAAACTTTCCGCGGAGGAAATCGCGAAGGCAATGGCCGTCAGCCACTGGGCGGATTCAACCAATAATGACAAGGAATACCGGGCGCGCTGGACTTTCCGCCGGATAGCCGGCTGGATAAAAGAGAATACGGGAACGGCTATTTCCCACGAGCGGATAAGGCAGATAATTTATAAAAGGCTTAAGGAATAATGAAATATCCCGACAGAAATATGAATAAGTCCCGACTGCCCCTCACGGGACGACCTGCTGGCTGCGGTCGGGATGCCTGAATAATTATAGCTGGTAAAGGCAGGACGCACGAATAAAGCAGTATGTGGGGCGGATTGAACTTTATGGATTAGAAAAATTAGTAATTACACCGCAAAGGCGCAAAGAATGTTTAAGTTTTCTTGGTGACTTAGCCCCGCTCCGCTTTGCTCCGGGGATACCCCATTATAGGGAGTCCCTGACGAAAGGAATGGGATGTCTTAGTGGCAGAAAGGAGATTAAATTATGACTTTACAACAAGGCGAAGTAAAAACAGAAAACATCGCCAACGGCGCGGTCACCCGCGATAAAATCGGCGAGAAACAGGTTTCAAGTTCCCGGATAAAGGATGCCGCTGTCACTACCGAGAAAATTGCCAATGAAGCAATCACCGCATCAAAAATCGGTGCCTTACAGGTAACTGATGCGAAGTTAAAATCCGGCGCAGTAACAACCGAAAAGATTGCCGATGGCGCGGTTTTAGTCAAGAAAATCGGCGATAGGGCGGTAACGACGGAGAAAATCGCCTTCGGCGCAATAACGAGTTCAAAGATTAGTTCAGGGGCAGTCGGCAGTCCCCAACTGGCTTCGAGCAGTGTAACTACGGAAAAGATTGCTAATGGTTCAATCACGCAAGCCAAGTTATCTTTTGTTCCGCCTTCCGTGGCACGACCGATTACTCCGCCGGTTACAACAGATGAGATTGCAAACTTGGCTGTTACTACACCGAAGATTGCCAATGGTGTAGTAACACCGGCGAAGTTATCTTTCGTTCCGGTGGCAAGACCGCTTGTCCCGCCGATTGTTGCGGCGGAAATCGCTACGGACGCCGTAGAGACGGAGAAAATCAAAGACGGCGCAGTCACTCCGGCAAAGCTGTCTTTTACCCCGGCTGGCGGCTCGCAAATAGTCGACTTCAGCCAGAACCTGCCGGTCTACCAGAACGCGGGCAGTGATGATTTCGGCTTGCAGGTGGATTTATCTGCATTCGTGCCGGACGGGGCTAAGGCAGTCTTCGTGGAACTCGAGCATCAGGCAGGCGAAGCCGTAACATTCGGGGCGATTGCCTCGGTCGGCGGTCCGGGCAATTACTATGCTTGCAGGGCGACACTGCCGGCCGGGCATACGGACACTGCTTACCCGGTTTGCAATGCGGGCAAGGTTGAACTTGCCGTAAAGACCCCGACAAGGAAGGTATTCGTCAGCGCGGAAAGGAACGGAAAAAGCACAACGGTGAATGTTTACCTGCTGGGTTGGGTGATATAAAGGTTACAGAGGCGGTCTCGGCATTCGCCGGGACGCCTGATTATATAATTATTGTAGAGCCGAGTAAAGCTGGGGTGGTTTATATAATCCCACTTGAGGCTGGATAAGCTTTGAATAATATAATACGGCCTAATCCTGTTTTTCCAAGGACTGTTCGACTATCCAGACCTTGCAGGTGGCGCTGACGCCGCTTTCCAGCTTGACCTTGACGCGGTAAACACCCAGTTCTTTGATGGGCGTTTCGATTTCTATCATCTCCGCTTTAATCTGCTTCCAGCCCTGCTTTTGGAGGGATTCGGCTATCATTTCCTGGCTGACCGCGCCGAAAAGCACGCCTTCCTCGTTTGCCTTGACCTCGATGGTGGATGAGGCATTTTCCAACTCGCCGGCGGCTTGCTGCAATGCCAGCTTGGCTTTTTCCTCTTCCGCCTTCATCCGTTTTTTATAGCTTTCCAGCTGTTTCAGGTTCTCTTTGGTCGCCATGGAAACCAGTTTTCTGGGTAAAAGGTAATTCCGGGCGTAGCCATCGGAAACCTTAAGGACATCACCGCGCTTACCTAACTTTGGAACATCGTGCCAGAGCAAAACTTCTACCATAATTAATCTCCGTTATACAAAAATACAAGAAAATGCTAACCCACAAAAGGAAGCAGTGCCATAATGCGGGCCTGTTTAATCGCTTTCTGGACCAGGCGCTGATGGGGAGCGCACATACCGGAACGCTTGCGTGAAACCATTTTAGCCTGGCTGGTGCAAAGTCGGGAAAGAACCGCCAGATTTTTGTAATCGACCGATTCGGTTTTATGCTGGCACAGACGGCATTTTTTGGTTCTTAATCTGGGATGGCCCATATCCCGGCTTTTGCCGTCACGGTCGCGCGGGCCGCCCCTGCCGCCGCCGAACCTTGAACCCGGGCCTGACTGTCTTGATTGAAAACTTCTTTGCATTTAATCCTCCGTTTTTATTTCTCTTATCATACAATCTCTTTTGAAACTGTCAAGAAAAAATGCTTTGCCACAAAGGCTCTAAGGCACTAAGCCAATCCGAAAATCACGGTGAAGCGATTATTCGAGATATATTTATTGACTTTTAAGGGAAACTATATTATTTATAGATATTAGTTCATGTAAAAGGAATTACGGCAATGAAAAACAATTCCCCTGATAAAAAAGCTAAAATAAAAGAAATCCTCGGCAAGATAAAAGAGTTTGATATCAAATTCATCAATCTTTGGTTTACCGATATATTAGGCTACCTTAAATCTTTTACCATTACCAGGCAGGAACTGGAAGCGGCTTTTACCGAAGGAATGGGTTTTGACGGCTCCTCCATCGAAGGCTTTACCAGGATAGATGAAAGCGATATGGTCGCCATCCCGGACCCGGAAACATTTCGGATAACCACTTGGCGCACCAATGATGAAGGCACTGCCCGGATGTTTGCGGACGTGGTAACGCCGGACGGCAAGCCCTTCGAAGGAGACCCCCGTTATATATTAAAATTGAACCTGGAACGGGCGGCAAAATTGGGATTTGTCTTTTATGTCGGCCCGGAACTGGAATATTTCTATTTTAAATCGGAACACTCCCCGGAAAAGCTCGATGAGGGCGGTTATTTTGATTTAATTCCGCGCGATGAAGCGATTCATTTACGGAGAGAAACCATCCTGGCTTTAGAATCGGTCGGGATTCCCGTGGAATACGCCCACCACGAAGTCGCCCCGTCCCAGCATGAAATTGATTTACGATATACCAACGCCCTTACCATGGCGGATACGGTCATGACTTACCGGCTAATCGTCAAGGAAATAGCCCAGAAATACGGTGTTTACGCAACCTTTATGCCCAAGCCGATTTTCGGGGAAAACGGTTCGGGCATGCATGTCCACATGTCCTTGTTCCAAGGAACGAGAAACGCCTTTTTTGACCAGAAAAGACGCTATCATCTTTCCAAATCTGCCGAGCAGTTTATCGCGGGACTCTTAAAATACGCCCCGGAATTCACAAGCGTAACAAACCAGTGGGTTAATTCCTATAAAAGGCTGGTGCCCGGTTATGAAGCGCCTGTTTATTTATCATGGGCACACAAGAACCGTTCGGACCTTATCCGCATCCCGATGTATAAACCGGGGAAAGAAAAAGCAACCAGAATTGAATTCCGTTCGCCGGACCCGGCATGTAACCCTTACCTGGCATTTTCCGTATTACTATCTGCCGGTCTTGCCGGTATCGAGGAAAAATTAAAGCCTTCTTCTCCAATTGAAGGGAACCTGTATGAAATGCCGCAGGAAGAACGCGACCGGAAAGGAATAAAAACGCTTCCCGGCAGTTTACTTGAAGCAATCCAGTTAACCGAAAAAAGCCGGCTGGTAAAAAAAGCGCTCGGCGAACACGTTTTTGAGCATTTTATACAAAACAAGAAAATCGAATGGGAACGCTACCGCGTCCAGATAACGTCTTACGAAATAGAAAAATATTTACCTGTGTTATGAACTTTCTAAAACCAGAGCAAAAGCCGTCGCTATTCAAAATGATATTCCGCTCGGCGGAATTCAGGCAGTTCGCCCTTATGACTGGATTGTGCCTGTTGTTTATCGGGACCATAGTTGTCTTCTCCGCCAAATGGGATAAATTATTCCCGCAAACAGCACAGGCACAGGGCAACCCGGAAGAAACGCCGGATGACAAGGAGAAACCTCCGGAAGAACAAAGCTTTCCCATCAAAATAGAGCCGATTAACGACGAACCACAACCGGTAACCCCGACCATTCACGGACCGGTTATCCCTTCCGTCCAACCGGCAATCACGGGCGAGGCTGATACAATCTTCAAATTAGCCATCGGCAGATTAGATAATGCCCGGGATGGCACGAGGGTAGAACAGGATGAGCCTTATAATAACCTGTTATCAGCTATCGGCAAAATGACGCGTGAAGAAATCTCTAAAAACATCAACCTTAACATAAAATTCAACGATTTGATGAAAAACCCCTCCAAATACAGGGGGGCGTTAATCAGCGTTAAAGGACTTCTTATCGTCGGTCCCCATGTTTTTGATTACCCCTCCACGAATCCAGCCGGGGTAACCCGTTATTATGCCGGAACGATTTTTGACCCTGAAAAGGACGAATGCTACCGCTTTCATTTGATTGACCGTCCGCAGGAACACAAAGATTGGAAAGGAGCCGGCTACGGCGATATGGTCTGGGTTGAAGGGGCGTTTCTCAAAGTCGAGCGGTATGAAATCAGCGAGAAATCAGGGGGCGGTTTCAAGGAAGCACCTTTCATTATTGGCCGAGCCATAAGAAAAGTAACACTGCCGACAAAAGGAGTTTCCGAGCTGCAGTGGGTGTTTGGCGGTATTATCATTTTGGTTACAATTGTTGTAATTATTATCGTTATTTTCTCCGGCAAAAGCGATAAAAAATACCAGGAACAATTACAGGCAAAACGGAAGAAAAAAGCCGAGGAGTTCATGCAGAAAAAGGAAAAGAGCACTACAGGGGAAGATAAACCTAAATCATCTTAATCCGTCCCGGACCTGGGCGGGCAAAAAGAAAGCCGAGCCATTTCAATCCATGCTTCCTTCAAATATAGAACAAAAATACCGGAAACTGATTGAGTTAATCCGCGGTTTAGGCTCAGTGGTCGTGGCATATTCCGGTGGCACCGACAGCACTTTACTGGCAGTCGTTTGCCATAATGTCCTCGGCGACAAGATGAGGGCTATTACCGCACAATCAGAAACTTACGCCCGGCACGAACTCGACGACGCCGTCCGGATTGCCCGGGAATTTAATTTCCCGCACGAGATAATACAGACCTCGGAATTCACAATTACCTCTTTTTCCGACAACCCCCCTAACCGCTGTTACTTTTGCAAGAAAGAATTATTCAAGAAACTAAAGGCGATTGCCGATAAAAAAAGTGATGCCTATGTAGTAGACGGAACGACTTTAAGCGACGAAGGCGACTTTCGTCCGGGCCGTCAAGCGGCAATCGAACTTGGTGTAAGAAGTCCTCTTCTTGAGGCGGGGTTAAGAAAGGAGGAAGTAAGAACACTTTCGCAATTTCTGGGGCTTCCCACCTGGAATAAACCCGCTTATGCCTGTTTAGCTTCAAGGTTCCCATATGGCGAAAAAATAAGCCGGGAAAAACTGGAAACACTGGAACAGGCTGAAAACTTCCTGCGCGATTTAGGATTCAAACAGGTGCGTGTCCGGTGGCATGCAAAAATCGCCCGGATAGAAGTGGACCCGGAAGACATCAACCGCTTGACCGAAGGAAAGACAAGAGACCTTATCGTAAATAAGTTCCTCTCCTTAGGCTTTTTATACGTAACAGTTGATTTAGAAGGATATAGGAGTGGAAGTATGAACAGAGAAATAGAAAAAAACGAACTAGAAGGATTTGAAAACGCGGACCATACCGGAGAAACCGAAAATGAGGAAATAAACCACCTGGCCTGCCCCCGTTGCAAGGATAAAAAGCTGGAAAACGTGGTCGCCAAAGACGCAAGATTCAAACAATGCCACCATTGCGGCGGAAGCTGGTTCAACCTTAATGAGCTGGAAAAAGCAATCGGGAAAAAGATAAAATTCATGATGCCGAACGGGAGCAAGGCAAGCGAAGCTTTTTCTTATTCTAACAAACCGATCTGCCCGACCTGCCATGCGCCGCTGATTCATATTAAATCGTTCGATTTTGCCGAGATAGGCATTGAAGCCTGCATCATATGCCAGGGACGATGGGTAGACGGCGCCGAAATAGAAAAGCTGCAAAACAGGGGACTTCTCACACAGGTCAAGAATTTTGTGATGCGCCTGTTCTAAAAATAAGGGAAAAACAGCCCGTTCCAAGCTGCGGCAACCAATGGGTTATCTCCGGCGACCCCAATATTCAATATATTTTTTGAGTTCCGCAGCTTTAGGATGGTTGGGGGAAAGATTGAGGACTTGCCTGAAATCATTACTTGCCTTTACATTATCTTTCTTCTTTACATAGGCCGCACCGCGATTCAAATAGCCGTCAACGATATTTTCAGGTTTTAAAGCAATGAATACATCATAGCACTTAATCGCGCTGTCCATATCGCCTATTTTGTAATAAATACTCCCAAGATTCAGGTAAGCCGCAGTGCGTTTGCGGTCAAGCTCAATTACCCTAATATAATCACTCGCCGCGCTCTTCAAGTTATCCTTCCGGTAAAAGATATTTCCACGATTCAAATAGGCATTAGTAAGATTTGGATTACGGGTAATCGCCGCACTATAATCACTCAGCGCCTTTTCCAATTCGCCTTTTTTAAGATAGGCATTACCGCGCATGTTATATGTTTCAGCATCATCTTTATTCAAGTCGACTGCCTTGTCAAAATCTTTAATCGCCAGGTCCATTTTATCCTGTTTATAATACAGGGAACCCCTTATCGCATAGGCAGATAAACTATCAGGGTCTGTATTTATTGCCTTGCTATAAGCTTCAATCGATTGGTTGATATCGCCTTTTTTATTATATATATCACCAATTTTGCAATAAACCGCCGCATCGTCCGGTTTTAATTCCAGTGCTTTGTTAAAATCAGCTATTGCCAGGTCAAATTCGTGCCTTTCACAGTAAATATCACCGCGAAACACATAAATATCCCTTGACCCCGGGTTAATCTCAATCAGCCTGTTGAAATCATCGAACGCCGATTCAGCATCCCCTTTATCCATATAAACCCTAACGCGCTTTTTATATCCCTCTTCGTTATTGGGAGACAATTCTATCACCCGTGAATAATCCTGTATCGCCTTTTCTATCTCCTTTTTATTATAATATGCATCGCCTCTCAACAAATGAGCCTCAAGATGGTCCGGAATAAATGTTATCACCCGGCTATAATTGGTTACGGCGTTATCCCAATCTTTTCCGTTACCATATGCCCTGGCAAGGGCAAAATAAGCTTCGACGAAATCGCTCTTGTATTTTACCGCTTCAAGGTATTTTTCGATGGCATTACAAATATCATCTTTTTCCTGATAAACATATCCGAGAGCATAATGGGCTTCGGCATAATTTGGTTTTTCCCTGAGCGCCTTGGTAAAACAATCTATAGTCTTATCATAGTTTGCTTCAGTTAATGCTATCACCGCTTTAGCAAACCATGCCAAATGGCTGTTAGGGTCACCTTTGACGACCTTCTCCATATCAACTTTAGCTTCAGCGGGTTTTTTATCTATAAAAGCCGTAATATAGCCTCTTTCATAATATGAAGATTCCAAGTCGGGAGAACTTTCAATCGCTTTGGTAAAGCACTCGACAGCCATTTTATAATTGCGCTTCTCTTTATAAGCATAACCCATCACCTGATAAGCATCGCCGAAAGACCCGTCAATTTTAATGGCATCTGCAGCAATCCTGATTTTATCGTCCGGCGTAGAAGCAAGCAAAGCGCCGCCTAAAACCTCCTTGGCTTTATTCCGTATTTCCTGCGCTCGTTTTTCTTTCTCTTTAGCTTCGGCTTCTGTCTTCTGCACCAAGCTGGCTTTTTCTCCCCGTTTCTTAATCGCGGTATCGCATTTATTCAGCATTTCTTTCGCCTTGGCGTCATCCGGAACTAACGCTAAAATATTTTTATATATATCACGAGCCTCCTCGTACTTTTCACGCTCAAAAGAATTAAGCCCTTTAAGATGATAATCACTTATCGCCTGGCTGGTTCTTATGGACGAGCTTACCAAGATAATTATCCCGATGATTATCAAAACCGCGGCAGAAACGATGGCAGCGGTTACAGCAGTTTTATTCTTTTTGTAAATGCCTGTCCATGTCCCGCCTGCTTTAGCGCTGACGCGTTCGTTTTTAAGGTATTTATCCAAATCAACAGCCATGGTTTCCGCCGTTTGGTAGCGGTCTTCATGTTTTTTCTCCAGGCATTTCAGGCAGATGGCCTCTATGTCTGGGGAAATTGTCTGAACTAATTTACGCGGTGGAATCGGCGCTTTATTTACCACTTGAATCAATGTTTGGTAAAGCTCTTTGCCTTTAAAGGGAGATACACCGGTTAGAGCGAAATAAAGAGTTGACCCTAGTGAAAAAACATCGCTTCGCCTGTCTATTTTATGCTTATCGCCCTTTGCCTGCTCCGGAGACATGTAATCAGGAGTCCCCATTATAGTACCGGTTACGGTAAGCGAACGTTCTGATTCCGTTGTTTCCTTCGCCAATCCGAAATCGGTAAGATACGCGTTGCCGGCCGAATCAAGCAATATATTTGAGGGCTTAATATCCCGATGAACTATCCCCTGGCTGTGCGCGTAATGAAGGGCGAGGGCGATATCGCGGATAATTTCTGCTGCCCGGTCATGGCTTAATTCCTTTTTATTCCTACCGACTATCTGGTCGAGAGAAACCCCATCGATATAATCCATGGTCAGATAATGGTATTTGTCAATCTTTCCGACTTCATAAACCCTGATGATATTTGAATGCTGCAACTTGGAAGCAGCCCTGGCTTCCCTGTTAAAACGCTCTATGGCCACATCGCCTTTTAAGAGCATGATTTTTAAAGCAACCCTCTGGTTTGATTCGGTATCCAAAGCAAGATAAACCACACCCATACCCCCTTGTCCGAGTTTCTTTTCTATCTGGTATTTACCAAATACTTTTCCGGTCGGCTGGGGATAATAGGGTGCTTTTTCAATCTGTTTAAGCCATGGCTCGACATAAGGATGTTTGCTGATACTGGTGATTTCATCCGGTTGTTTCTGGCGTGCCTGAACCACTTCCGGGCTTTCCCACCAATTACGGAATTCATCCAGTGATTTAAATTCCTTTAATTGCAATTGTATGCTTGACATAACAAATATTATCTTATCAAATACGCCCGGCAAGAGTCGAACTTGCGACCTGCGGTTTAGGAAACCGCCGCTCTATCCTGCTGAGCTACGGGCGCGTTTATTAATATTGAGCCTCTGCCCGGAGCGAAGCCCCTGCCGCTAGGGACTGAGCAACGGACGCATTAACACATAAATTTTAACCTTTTTGCGTTAAAAGTCAAGGATAAAAATCGATGATAAAACCAACGCGTGCTTATAGGCACTCAACGCACAGCCTGGCACAAAAAAAACAAACGGAGCTGCAAGGAAACCGCCCTAAATTAATTTACTTATTATATTTCAACAACGTGAATTTAGGAAAGCTGCAAACCTGTTTATTTGGGATGTCGGTCAATTCCATTAACGCAATAAGCCCCATGATTTTACCTTTCTCCTGCTTAATCATTTTAGCAATGGCTTCTACCGTTCCTCCGGTGGCAACAACATCATCTACAATCAGTACTTTGTTGTCACGTTTTATAATCCCTGCCGGAATTTCCAATAAAGAAACCCCGTATTCTAAAGCATACCCTGCTCGTTTCTTTGCCCCCGGTAGTTTGTTTATCTTACGAGCCATTATAAACCCGCACTTTAATTCAAACGCCAATGCCGCACCAAATATAAAACCCCTTGCTTCAGGCGAAACGATATAATCAGGATGCATACGGTTTTTACGCACGATAGCCGCCATTTTTTTTATAACAAGAGGAAACTTTTTAGACGCCAAACAAGGGCTGATATCCTTAAACAATATCCCTTTTTTTGGAAAATTCGGGTATTGTGCAATCAATCTTTTTAAATGCTTCATAAAAATTCCTCCTATTCGTTGATTCTATGCCTGTAATTATATTATTTTATCTTTTTAGAATCTAAATACCCTACATAAGGTAGATTACGATATTGCCCTTTATAATCAAGTCCATAGCCGATTATAAATTTATCCGGTGTTTTAAACCCATAATAATCAATCTTTATCTTCACTCGCCTCCGGCTGGGTTTATCCAGAAGAGCACACAGGCGGATACTTCGCGGTGAAAACGATTTCAACCTTTTCATAAGGAAATCCATTGTCAAGCCGGTATCGACAATATCATCAATAATAATGATATCTTTTCCTTTAATCGCATCAAAACGCCTTGTTTTTAGTTTTATTTTGCCTGATGAAACCGTTCCATTACCATAAGAAGAAACCTGTATAAAATCGCATTCCACCGGTATTTTAATCTCCCGAACAAGATCTGCTAAGAAAACAAAAGCGCCTTTAAGGATGCCGATTAGAAGCGGATTTTTACAGCGGTAATCTTTTTGAATAAGAGAAGCTAATTCACCAACCCGTTTTTTTATTTCCTGCTGAGAGATAAGGACTACTAATGTATCCTGCATATAAAGATAGCAACGCAATAGCAAACTGGATTACTCATTCCTTTTGGAAATGGCATAATATAATTTCCGCAGGGCATTTTTTTCCACCTGCCTGATTCTTTCGTAAGAAAGTCCCAGTTGTTTGCCTATCTGACGCAAAGTCATCGGAGGCTGTTTTTCTTCCAGCCCGTAACGCATTTTTAAAACAAGCGCTTCTTTGGGTTTGATGTTTTCAATCGTCCGCCTGAGCCATTCGGATTCCTCCCTGGTAAAAATATTGTGCACCGGAAGCCTGATGGTATCGTGCGGGGGAACATACGCTGATTCGGTAAAGTAATCCAGGCTGGTCGGGCGGCTTACTGATAATCCGTTTTGCAGAGTCTTTTTAAAAAGGTTGATGCTCTCGTGCGACATGTTCATCGTCTCGCAAACCTCATAAGGCTCCGGAAATCTACCTAGTTTCTGGGAAAGGGCAACCGAAACGCTCTTCCATCTTGAAATAAGCTCCACCACATGGCAAGGCAACCGGATGGTTTTGGATGACATATATAAAGCACGCATAATGGATTGCTTAATCCACCAGGAAGCATAGGTACTAAAACGCCCTTTTGAGGGATTGAAGCGCTTGACGGCTTTCATTAAACCGATATTTCCATCTTCAATCAAATCCTGGAATGATAACCCCCTATTCAAATATTTCCTGGCAATCTTAACGACCAAACGCAGGTTCGCTCTGATTAATTTATGCCTTGCTAAACGGTTGCCGCGCTTCATGGCGCCGGCTAGTTTATTTGTTTCGGGTATGCTTAATAAAGGATATTTGTTGATATCCTTGATGTACATCACCAGTTCATTCGAGTCTCTTTTCATTTCAGGTAAAATCGGGCGATTTGCGAAACCACATGTTCCTGCATTTCTTCGGTCAATTCCGCATAAATAGGCAGGGAAACGCATGTTTGGGCGCACTTTTCGGAAACCGGCAAATCTCCTTTTTTATATCCCATATCATTAAAGCATTCCTGGAGGTGCAACGGCAGCGGATAATAAACCTCGGTGCCAACGCCACCATCTTTAAGGAATTTAATCAGTTCATCGCGCTTCTCTTTTACCCGGATAGTGAACTGGTGGTATGTATGGTTACGCTCCGGTTTTGTTATTGGTGCGGTGATGATATCATCCAGTTTATATTTCTTAAAAAGATTTATATAACGCTGGGCATTCCTGGCACGCCCTTTATTCCATTCTGCAAGGTGTTTTAACTTGGCGGATAACACGGCCGCTTGTAATGCATCAAGGCGGCTGTTGCAACCGACATACTGGTGATAGTATTTCTTCAACCCGCCGTGTATGCGCAGGGTTTTTATAAGAATCGCCGATTTTTCATCATTTGTAGTCACCAAACCGGCATCACCCCAAGCGCCTAAGTTCTTGGATGGGAAGAAAGAAAAACACCCGAATATTCCGAAGGTTCCCGCATGTTTGTTTTTATACTTAGACCCGATTGCCTGCGCGGCATCTTCAACCACAGCAATGTTGTATTTGCGGCTCAACTCCGTTATCGCATCCATTTCGGCACACTGTCCGTAAAGATGGACCGGCATAACGGCTTTTACCTTTTTGCCGTTACGTTTGAGGTAATCTTCTATTTTATTAGGGTCAAGGTTATAAGTATCCTGTTCGATATCCACAAAAACAGGCTTGGCGCCCAAGCGCGCAATAGAACCGGCGGTCGCAAAGAAGCTGAAAGGGGTGGTGATCACCTCATCACCGCTGCCGATTTTTAGCGCCATAAAAGAAAGCAAAATCGCGTCCGAGCCGGAAGCGACCCCGATTGCGTATTTCACGTTGATATAACCGGAAATTTCTTTCTCAAAGTTTTCTACGGTTGCCCCTAAAATGAAATGCTGGCTTTGGATAACCGGCTGGATGGATTTTTCAATATCGCCCTTGATTGCTTGATACTGCGCTTTCAAATCCAGTATAGGGACCTGCATAGCACCCTATTATAGAAAGTTTAAAGGACAGCGCAAATATTTTTGTATTTGATATGAAAACGAATTTGCCTACTTGGGAGGAAATTCATTAAAGGCAAGGCTTTTATCTTTCACAATAGAGAAAACATTGGATAAACCCAAGAGATCAAAAACATTGCGAACCGCAGATTGCGGATTAACCAGAACTATTTTACCGTTGTTTTCCTCGGTAACACCGAGGGTGCCGATGAAAACACCGGCACCCGCGCTGTTTAAATAATCAACTCCGGTCAAATCGACCACCATTTCATACTGCTGCTTGGCTAAAAGCTTGTTAAAAACCTCCTCCAGTTTGCTGTACGAGTAGGCATCGATTGACCCATCGAGTATAATCGTAACCACCCCGTTTTCATTAACCTGTGTTTTTATTTCCAGGTCTTTCATATGAGATTACCTATTAGTATCCCAACAGCCGCAGTTGGCCGGCTACATCCTTATTCTTCACCAAATCATACGCTTTCTGGGCGGGCATACCTTCAGCCACCTCGAAAACGAGATGCTTGTTAACCTTCAGCACCGAAGCCAACTCGCTTACTTTTTCCAGGCGGGGAACCGGATATTCGCCTGTTTTAAATTCATGGAAATTCTTCTCATCCATTTTCCATTTCCGGGCAATATACCTGTCCGGAAGTTTTTCCCCCAGCACCAAACGGACAAACCGGTATAGGTTCAGGGACCGCGGGTTCTTAACCAAGGACATCTTCATCTGTTCGTATGTCCTTTTGTGTATCTTCCTTACACCCTTTCTGCTCATACTGCTCTCCTTTCATGTTGCTACTGCACAATGCTGCTAATTCAATTTTGTTAGGTATCATACCAAATGGATTTGGTTTTGTCAAGAAAAATAGTTGTTTTTCCGCTATTTCCCCAAGCCGGCGGCCCCTCCCTTTAGTTTTTATTGACTTGCCCTATAATTTATGATAAAATAAATACTTTTAGAGATACCGAAAGAATACGCCTATGTGTTATGCTATCCCCGGAAAGGTTATTGAGCTTGCCGACCGCCTGGCAACGGTTGATTATTACGGCGAGCGCAAGAAGGCGTATACCGACCTCCTTGACGTAAAGGTGGGCGATTATGTCTATGCCCAGGGCGGATTCCTCATCCAGAAAGTATCTTTCAAGGAAGCCCAGGAAATATTAGCCGACTGGAAAGAACTATTCTTCCGCTTGCAAGAAACGGATAAAAACCTCACCACGAACCCTAAAAACCTCTATGAAAGAGCCAATGCCATCCGGCAAAAGCACCAGGGCAATTCCTGCTGCGTCCATGGAATACTGGAATTTTCCAACTATTGCCGCTGCAATTGCCTTTACTGCGGCATACGGCGCGATAACAAAGCGCTCCAGAGATACCGCATGGAAATACCCCAGATACTGGAATCCGTGGAATATGCCGTTAAGCTCGGATTCAAGGCGCTGGTCCTGCAATCGGGCGAAGACCAGTATTACGACGACGACAAGCTTTATTCTATAGTAAAACAAATCCGCGACCGTTATCCTGTGCTTCTGTTTGTCTCGATAGGCGAACGCAGCTTAAACGCCTACAAACGGCTTTACGATGCCGGTGCACGGGGGGTTCTCATGCGTTTTGAAACATCTAACCCCAAAATATATGCCGAAGTCAAGCCGGAATCATCTCTCGAACAACGCCTTAAACTTCTAAACGATCTGAGGGAAATGGGTTATCTCATTATCACCGGTTTCCTGGTAGGACTCCCCGGAGAAAAAGCGAAAGATATCCTTAAAAGCATAAAACTTACCGCCTCTCTTGCCGCGGATAAGCCATCGGGCGAAGCCGGGATGTTTTCCTTCGGGCCGTTTATTCCGCATCCGCAAACGCCACTGGCAACCACCCCGCGCCCGACGATTGAAAAAATGCTGAAAATCATCGCCAAGGCGCGCATCATGAATCCGGATGCCCGGATACTCGTCACCACCGCGCTGGAAACCTTGGATAAAGAGAACGCGGCTCGTGACGGGCTTATGGCAGGCGCAAATTCGCTTATGATAAACGTCACCCCTCCCAAATACCGCAAATTATACGATATCTATCCCCAAAGATTCGGGACGGATTTGGAGGTCCAGGAACATATCAACCGGGCAATCGAATTATTGAAATCACTGGGACGCGCCCCAACTGATTTGAGCGTATGATTATAGGTATAGGAATAGACTTGGTCAAAATCCGCCGTATTAATAAATTGATACGCTCATCAAGCCTTCCCAAAATATTCACCCCAAATGAAATAAAATACTGCAAATCCAAAAAGAACCAGGCAGAATCATTTGCCGCGCGGTTTGCCGCCAAGGAGGCATTCCTTAAGGCAATCGGCACCGGCTGGGGCACATCCAAAAGCCCTCACTTTTCCCAAATAGAAGTTGTCAGGAACAATAAATCCCCTTTTCTATCCCTAAAACTAACCGGCAAAGCCAGGGAAATCGCCATGAAACTAAAAGTTAATAAAATCCATCTTTCCGTGGCTCATTCAGGAGAATATGCTATTGCCGTGGTGATACTGGAAGGCAAATCACAATAACTTTGTCTTATTGATAACCAGCTTGAACTCACACCCCAGAAGTTTGGCGGCTTTCTGGCTGACGACCATCCGGCTCATGAATATTTCAAAATATTCCATCACCTTGGAAATTCGCGTATCAATCACCAGTTCCATTGTTATCTTTTTGCGCTTTTTATCAATCTTGACATGGGACTCTTTAACCGCATAATTTACCCGGTCGTGGATATCAAAATCTATCTCCTTCATCGTCCGGACGCGCGAGCGGTGGACATCCGATTTATCCGCAATGATTACCGCCGCGGAAATAGAATTAACCGGCTCGCCTTTTTCTTCATCATGATTACCCACAGCCGCAACCACCTGGGCAATATCTTTGTAATCGGCTTTCAGGTCTTTCAAAATATGATAGACCAAAAACGCCCCATCCTGCCCATGGTCATGGCGGTTTATCGCGTTTCCAATATCATGCAAATATCCGGCAACTTCACCCATGTCCCGCATTTTTTTATTAAATCCGAGTGACTTAAGGATATGCCCTGTTCTCATGGCAACCAATTCGGCATGCCTTATTCCGTGCTCGGTATACCCGATGGCTCCGAGGTTGGCATTGGCAACCTCCATAAAAGCCTTTGTTTGCGGGTGGTTTATAACTTCTTTCAACGTAACCATGCCCTAACTTATATTATTATTTCTCCTTCGTGTAAAGGATTTTTATTGCCTTTTTAATTACGTGATGTTAATATATGGAATTATCCCATACCTCCGGTATGGGACGCCCTATCCATATACGGGAATGGGCGAAGGAGAATAAAATGATGACTCTCAATGAATTGCGCGAAAAACTGCAGAAAATCCATGAACGGCTGGCTATATTGGGAGATTCTCTTTGACCTGCCCGGCAAAGAAAAAGAGCTAACACTAATCGAGCAGGAAATGGCGCAACCGGGTTTCTGGGGCAACCAGACCGCTGCCCAGGAAAAAGTCAACCGCTTAAAGATTCTTAAAACTATCGTGCTGCCTTATCACAAACTGGAAAAAGAAAGCGCCGACAACCTAGAATTATCCGCCTTGGCAACCGAAAGCGGAGGCGAGAAAATTCTGGATGAGCTTGTTGCCGGGATATCCCCGCTGGAAAAATCGCTCGAACACCTGGAATACCAGCTATATTTAAACGGCCCTAACGACCAGAAGAATATCTTTTTAAGCATCCATGCGGGCACCGGCGGCACGGACGCCTGCGACTGGGCGGCCATGCTTTTAAGGATGTACCTAAGGTGGCTTGATAAAAACAATTACGAAAGCCAGATTATCGATTCGCTGGATGGGGACAGCGCCGGCATCCGGCACGCCACGGTTTATGCCAAAGGGCCTTACGCTTTCGGCTTCTTGAAATCGGAAATCGGCGTGCATAGATTGGTCCGCATTTCCCCTTTCGACTCCAATAAGCGCCGCCATACATCCTTTGCCGCTATTGATATCGTGCCTGAAATGGAAACGGAAGAACTTGATATTAACGAAAATGATATCAGAATTGATACCTACAGCGCCGGCGGTCCGGGCGGGCAGCACGTGAACAAAACCACCTCAGCTGTCAGGATTACCCATCTCCCGACCGGCATCATCGTCCAGTGCCAGAACGAGCGCTCCCAGCATTCCAATAAACAAACCGCCTTTAAACTGCTCGCCTCCAAGCTGAACGCCTTGAAGCAAAAGGAAAAGGAGGATGAGTTCAAGAAAATCTACGGGGAAAAAGGTGAAATCGCCTGGGGTTACCAGATACGCTCTTACGTCCTCCAGCCTTACACCCTGGTCAAAGACCACAGGACGGAAGTGGAAAACGGGAATGTCAACGCAGTTCTGGACGGTGATTTGGATATGTTCATAGAAGCTTATTTACAGACGAAGAAAAAATAATATGTGGATAAACCGGTTGTTGTTAGTTTGCCTCGCAGCCGTCCTGGTTGCATGCCCGCCCGGATGCGGCAAAGGCAATTCGGAAGAGGGGGAAACAAAAATCATCACTCTAGGCGCATATTATTTCCCGATGAACCCGGGAAAGAACAACCTACGCCAGAAACTGGTCCCGGAACAACTGCCCCTTTTGGGCAATTACGACTGCCGCGCTGAAACAACCTTAAAACAACATCTCCTGTGGGCAAACCAAGCAGGGATTAATTTCTTCCTGATGCACTGGTGGGGTCAGAGCACCACCACGGATAACACCGTTAAAAGCTTTTCCGACAACCTCACTAAAGAAAAGTCGGCGGTTAAATTTTGCATCTCTTACATGACCCCGTATATCCATAAAACACTGAACTTCGAAACCGCCTTGGACCAAACCTGCGAAGGACAAATGGTCGCCAATTTCATCTATTTAGCCCAGGCTTATTTCAAGCATCCGAATTATTTCCGCATTAATAATAAACCGGTCGTTTTCCTTTACCTCTCACGGCTTTTGAAAAGCGATAAAGGCGATTACCATAAGGCGTTTTCCAGAATCAGGACGCTCGTCAAGGATAAAACAGAAGACGAGCTTTATCTTATCGGCGATGAGGTCTTCTGGAACGAGCCCAAGCAAACCAGAATCAATGAACTGGACGCCGTCACGGCTTATAACATGTATGGCCCGGTCCGCTACAGCGGTTATGCGGAAGAAAGCGGGATTCTCAAGGATATGGACGAAGTTTTCGCCTCTTATAAAAAGTCAGCGCAAACTCTAAGCAAAGGCTTTATCCCTGCAGTCATGCCCGGCTTTAACGACCGCGGCGTGCCGGAAGCGGAAAGGCTGAAGTTCCAAGAAACACATTATATCATCCCGCGCCTGGTTTCCGTGGCAAACCAGGAAGAAGGTTCTTTTTACCGTGCTTATTTCCGGCTGGCTAAAAAGCATATCGACCCGAACCTGAATATTATCCTAATCAATTCCTGGAACGGATGGGAAAGCGACACCCAGATAGAACCGGTAAAAAGCTTCGTGGTCGGCACCAAACACCCGCCAGAACTGACCGGTGGTTATGAATATAACCCCTACGGGGATACGTATTTGAATATCACCAGGGAAGAAAAAATCCTTAAAATAGATAAACAGGAGTAATTATGTTCATCGTTGGAATAGATATCGGCGCTTCAGCCACCAAGGCGGTGATAATCGACCCGGCAAAAAAGATTATTGCCTCACACATCCACAAAACAGGCATAGACTTAACAGAAGCCAGCCAGACTGCTTATCACGAATTGCTCCACACCTCAAGGCTTAAACCCAGTGATATCAGCCTGATTGCCGCCACCGGATTCGGCAGGAACAACGTCACTTATGCCGACCGCACCATCACGGAAATCACCTGCCATGCCGTAGGCGCTTACCACTATTTTCCAAGAGCCATAACCGTGATAGATATCGGCGGGCAGGATAATAAAATCATCAAGGTTGACGAAAAGGGTTTGGTCACGAATTTCAAGATGAACCGCAAATGCGCGGCAGGAACAGGCGCCTTTATCGAAGAAATCGCATTTAAAATAGACGTAACGGTATCGGAATTGAATGAGATTGCGCGGGAGTCAACCAAAGATGTGGAAATCGGAAGCTTTTGCACGGTCTTTACCGCGACGGAAATACTCGCCAAAATACGCGCCGGAGAGAAAAAGGAAGATATCATCCGCGGCGTATTCCTGGCCGTGGCAAAAAGAGTCATTGAAATGGATACGCTGGAAGGAGAAATCGTCCTGACCGGCGGCGTGGTGGCCTATAATGATATCATGATATCCATTTTCAGCACCATGCTGAATAAACCCGTCCTGGTCCCGCCCGAACCGCAGTTAACCGGCGCATTAGGCGCGGCGCTCATCGGATTGAAAAACCTCGTGGATAAGTAAACATGTCAAGCTATTTTAAGTTGTTCAATTCGGGCGAACTAGCAAAACGCGTCAGCCAAGCCAAAGAAATCTTAAAAGAATGCACCTTATGCCCGCGCGATTGCAAAACAGATAGGACTAAAGGCAACAAAGGTATATGCAAGAGTGGAGTTGATGTGGTCATATCCTCAGCCGGACCTCATTATGGGGAAGAACCGCCTATATCTGGAGTTAAAGGATCTGGGACAATATTCTTTACCGGATGCAATATGCGCTGCCTCTTCTGCCAGAATTACCAGATAAGCCACCTTTATGAAGGGAAACCTATAACCATTGATGATTTGGCAAAGAAGATGATTCACCTGCAAGACCTCGGATGCCATAATATCAACCTGGTTACACCAACCCACTTTCTCCCTCAAGTTCTGGAGGCGTTATCGATTGCCTGCGGACAGGGATTAAAGATACCGATTGTCTATAACACCAACGGATACGATACCGTTGAAACGCTCAATCTCCTTGACGGGATTGTGGATATCTACCTCCCTGACATAAAACACAGCGATGAAGAATCGGCAAAGTTATGTTCCGGGGTTTCCGATTATGTCAAACACAACAGGCCCGCGTTAAAGGAAATGTATAGACAGGTTGGGAATTTGACGGTTGATGAAAATGGCATTGCCATCAGGGGATTAATCATCAGGCATCTGGTCCTGCCGGAAAGGCTGGCCGGGAGCTTTGCCTCTCTTGATTTTATCTCTAAGGAATTATCTCCGGATACCTGTGTCGGCATTATGTCGCAGTATCATCCGTGTTACAAAGGCGAGACACACCCGACACTTAACCGGCGGATTACGAACCGGGAATATGAAGAGGTGGTGGATTACGCGGAGAAGTTGGGGATGGAAAACTGTTTGGTGCAGTCTTTAACCAGCGCGGATAACTATCTGCCGGACTTTAAGAAGGAAAAACCGTTCAGTAAATAGTAGTTAGTGGACAGTTGTCAGTAAACAGAGAAAGATGAGTATTTTTAACATCAGTCCGTTCAAGGAAAAGGCCTTGCTTGACCGCATGGCGCGGCTGGGAATCAAGGAAGCCGATTTAGAGGAGCAATTCATCCGCTCAGGGGGCCATGGAGGGCAGAATGTCAACAAGGTGGCGACTTGTGTCTACCTAAAGCACTTACCTACCGGGATAGAGGTCAAGTGTCAGCAGGAGCGCTCCCAGGCGCTTAACCGCTTCCTGGCAAGGCGTATTCTGGCTGATAAGATCGAGAATATGATTCTGGGCAAGGCGAGCAAGGAAGAGCAGCGGAGGGAAAAGATACGGCGACAAAAACGCCGGCGCTCAAGGCGCGCCAAAGATAAGATGCTTCAGGATAAGAAATTGCATTCGTTGAAGAAGCAGAATCGTTCATTTAAACCGAACATGGACGGTTAGCAGTGAATATACAACGGGATTAAACGGATTTAGCGGGAATTAAGTAAGGTGGAGCTTGTCTAAAAACACTTTCCACCTATAACTACCCCTAATAATGCTACAAAATCTTAAATTAATTCTTACTGCCCTATTTTTGTAAAATTCCGTTTTAAAATCTCCACTCCTCCCTATGGACGGTTACTCCCTGCCGTATGAAGGGTCTATCCATACCGTATAAACCATCCATCCCCGCCCAATAGAGGGTTACTCCATGCCGTACGAAACACTGCTCCCCGCCCTGCGGAATAACCATCCCCACCATACAGACCGCCCCTCCCTACCGTAGAAATACCCCATAGGGAGGGTGGGGATGGGGGGTAGTGGTCAGAGAGGTGGAAAATCGCCCCAATTTCTTATAAAACAAGGAGATACAACCCGGTGACTTCATAACATTCTTGTAAATATGGAGTTAGGCAGTCCGACGCATAAATTCACCATAAAAAGCGTTGTGGTTTTGCCATAAGAAGGGTGAAGGAAGACGGCGAACCACTAAGGATTCACCGCATGGAAATCGTAAAAATCTTCAAGGAAAAATAATTTTTCCATATAACCACCCCCCATACTTTCTAATTTGATTATAGAGGGAGAGATAGTGAGGAAGGCTAAAAGGCTATGAGGCTAAGAGTAAGAAAATATGATAAATTTTAGGGGATTTATAAGATTTTATGTCACATTTAGCCTTTTTTGTCAATAGACTATGCAAGGGGATATGAAAATATGAAAAATTTTACCAAGAAAATGATTTTTCCTGTCAAAAGGGTGGGGGGTCAAACGCCTTATAGATAGAGGGGGAAATAAGAATATCATGAATTTTACAGGAATTCCGATTTTTGGATGTCACATTCTGGGTTTTTCCGGGTTAGGTTATGGAAAGAGAAAGAAAGAAATATGAAAAACGGATTAAATAAAGAATCAGTCAGATGGCCGTATCAGCAAAACGGAGGTGTCTGTGATAGCGTTGCGCGTCAGGTGTCATGTGTTTGGCGCCAAGCACAGGATTCAGGACGTATGACGCCACGGGACGTTTTGCCGGCCAACTGGCGCTACATTTCGATTGGAGGTGAATAAAATGAGTACAATTAAAAGTCACGCGATGCTGATGATCGGCTGGCCACTGGATACGCCGGCGGATATGGGCGAAAAGTGGCTGGAAGGCATGAAAGCCAATGCGCTTCGTATCTACCAGAACATTTTAGCCAGAATTCCGGACAGCGGCAAGTTCCAGGAAAGGTTATCCGGTCCATCAAGCACGGGTTACGCGGGTTATGTGAATCCCGGTTTCGTTTCCAGAAGCGGAGACGAAAGTGGCGATATCCTGAACGGCCAGGTGGCAAACCTGCGGGATTCCTACGAGAAGTTCGTCCGGGGACTTGAACACGCCTTTGAAACCGTGGACGGGGTCGCTGCCAAGCGGTTCAAAGAGAAGGTGGAAAAGGCCAAGGAAAACTTCTTGGCGGGAATGGCCCGGCGCACGCTCATCTTCGGCGGAACAAGGGTAACGGGACGCGGCGCGGCGGCAATCGCCCCGCACTGGCTCGTGAATGACCTTCGGGTTATGGATTGGCTGAGAGCTGACGACAAGGTGCTGGAAGGCGGACCCTTCAAGGTCTGCAAGACTTCCGACCGGTCGGCGTTCAAGGCGGCCCTGACCGAACGGCTCATCCAGGCGGGAATCCGGATTATCAAATCCGGGCTCTCCCATCCGGTTATCGACAAGGAGAACGACCAGACAAACGCGCTGGTGCAGAAGTTCATCGACCCTTCGCTGGGTCTTGAATCTTTTGCCACCGGAGGATTATCCAGGCTTGATTTTATCAAGCAGGGTAACCGTTTGTTCCTGGAAATCCAGGTTTCACAAGTGTAGCCATCCCGACACTTCGGTCGGGACGTCGCTACGCTCCGGGTGAGCCAGGTCTAAATCCGAATCGGTAAAGAACAGGGGTGTTGGCAAGCCAACACCCCTGATTCTTTTCTCGGGCTAATTCTTTTTTATTGCCTTCCGCTTTATTAAATGGTTTATTATATTTTAATATATATTCATTTAATCAGTAAAGGACTTACTATTATGAAGAATAAAAAGACTTCCATCTCCAGGCGTGATTTCCTGAAGAACGCGCTCATTATCGGCGGGGCGGGCTTGATGGCGCCTTCGCTTTTCCCCATTCTTTCCCATGGAGAGGATGATAAGAAGAAAAAAGAGGATGAGAAAGAAGTTCCGATAGAGAAAATCTTGGCGATCTGCTCAACCGAATCCGATAAGACTAACCCCGGCGTAATGGTAAAAGAAGCCTTGGCGCTTTTGGGCGGGATGAAGAAATTCGTCAAGAAAGGCGATGTCGTCCTGGTTAAGCCTAATATCGCCTGGGAAAGGAAACCGGAATTCGCCGCCACGACCAATCCGAAAGTGGTCGCCGCCGTTATCGAAGAAGCGCTGGCCGCCGGCGCCAAGAAGGTCAAAGTCTTTGACCGGACCTGCAACGATGCCCGGAGATGCTACAAAATCACGGAGATAGAAGAAGTTGCCAAGAAGGCAGGCGCGGAAGTATTTATCATAGAAAAAGACGCCAGCTTTTACCAGGAGGTTAAAATACCCAAAGGCAAGATATTAAAATCATGCGACGTGGTAAAAGAGGTTCTGGAAAGCAATGTTTTTATCAACGTGCCGATAGCCAAGCACCACGGCATTTCGCGCTTAACGCTGGGGATAAAGAACCTGATGGGCGTGGTCGGCGGCAACCGCGGAGAACTGCATAAGGAAATCGGGACGAAACTGACGGATATACTTTCCGTAACAAAGCCGCACCTTAATATTATGGACGCCTTTAACGTCCTGGTGGCGCACGGGCCGATAGGAGGGGATTTAAAAGACGTGCGTTTCTGCGGAAAGATTATCGCCGGAGTGGATATCGTGGCGGTAGATTCCTACACCGCAGGCTTAAAGCCTTTCAGCGAAGGCTCCAAAAAAGAGCTTACTTGGGAAGATATCCCATACATAAAAGAAGCCGCTGAAAGAGGCCTGGGCGAAGCGGATATTACTAAACTGAAAATCCTTGAGAAAAAGGTTTAATAAGCTGTTAAATAGCTGTCTTTCGAGCATTTCATGATAATACTACGCCGTATCAGCCAGTTTATTTTCTTCAGCCTCTTTATTTATCTCATTTTCCGGACGGTCAGCCCGCTTGCCTCGTGGATACCGGTTAACCTATTCTTTACGAGCGACCCATTGGTAGCAATCGGAGCCGGAATAGCCGGAAGGGCTTTGGTAATCAAGTTTATCGCGGCATTGGTTGTAATCATTATCACCGTTCTTTTAGGCCGGGTCTTTTGCGGATGGATATGCCCATTGGGCGCGACGATTGACTGGTTTGACAAAGTATTCCTGTGGTGGCGCAAGAAGCGGATTGTTATGTGGCTGGGCTGGCGGAAGGTAAAATACGCGATACTCGTTATCTTATTAACGGGCGCGGTTTTCGGGGTGAATGCCATCGGCTGGCTCGACCCGATTTCGATTGCCTTTAAAGGATACGGGCTTTTCATATATTCGGCACTGGACTGGGCAGGAACCAAAGTAGGCCTGGACAGAACCACCGTTTCAAGCCTGATTGATATTGGCATTTTTGACCGCAATGAGGTGTTATTCAAATACTCAGCGGTATTCGCGATTACCCTGGCAGTTATCTTATTATTAAGCATGCTTGAGAGACGCTTCTGGTGCAGGAACCTTTGCCCTTTGGGGGCATTGCTTGGATTGCTTTCCAAATGGCGGCTGGTGCGCACGCATACGGGAGAGGATTGCAACGAGTGCAAGCTGTGCGTCCGCACCTGCAAGATGGGGGCGCGGAGTAAGGAATTAGAGGCGCTGGATGAAGAGTGCATACATTGTTACACCTGCGTTAACGGATGCCCGAAGGACCAATTGTTTATAAAGAAGGCGGCTAAAGTAAAAACGGTTTCTATCCTGCCTTCAAGAAGAGGATTTTTGATAAGCGGGATGCTGGGGATATTATCGTTCCCGCTTCTTAAATACAGCCTTTTAAAGAAGAAGGAAGAAAATCCTGTATTACCGATACTGAGGCCGCCCGGAGCGAATCCGGATGAGGAAAAATTCCTCGTCAAATGCGTCCGTTGTGGAGAGTGCATGAAGGTTTGCCCTTATAACGCAATACAACCGTTGATGTTCGAAGGCGGTATTTACGGGATGTTTTCCCCGGTCATTATTCCGATTATAGGCTACTGCGGTTATGAATGTAACTTATGCGGACAAGCCTGCCCGACCGGCGCTATTAAAAACATGCCGTTAGCTGAAAAGAAGAAATGGAAAATCGGCACGGCAAAAACATATGAGGATATCTGTATAAACTGCCTGGTTTGCGAGGAATATTGCCCGGTCCCGGATAAAGCAATTAAGAATATAGAAAAGGACGGGCTTCAGTATCCCTGGGTAATAGATGAAATGTGCATCGGATGCGGGACATGCGAGAATGTCTGCCCGGCGTCGCCCCAAAAGGCGATAAGGGTGTTTAGAGACGCCAATCCTCCATCCAATCCCGCAAAATAGCGGCGTTTTACAGATGGGGTCGGGGCAACCAGAAATTATCGCTTCAGTTTTCATCCCCGGTCAACCGAAATAATATAGTAGTTCCGCGCTATCGCGCACACGGATTACAACTTACTTTATAAAATACTGCTTATTATGAAACAGGTATTTGAGAAGATTGTTTCCGAATATTTTAGCCGCCACAGGATATTATTCGGCATTGCCGGGGTGATTGTCATCATATTAACCTTTTCCTTTATCATGGGAAGCGGACATCCCGTCGCTAAGGGCGAAGAGGTAAATATAGACCGGCAAGCCATGAAGAACTCCAGCGACTCGATAGAATTAATAAACACCAGAAACCGTGTAAACACCGAGGGAAACGCCAAAATGATTACCGTAGAAAAGGCGTTGATTTGCGTTAACGTGGATGATATGTCTCCGGTCGGCGCGATACGCCAGATTCCGCCTGATATCGAACGCATTTTCTGCTGGGCAAGGGTATTGGAAGCGAAGGGCGAAAAAATCAGGTATCTGTGGTATTTCAACGGCACGGTGGTAACCAGCAACTGGCAGGTAATCCTAAGCGACCGTTTCATAACATGGTGCCCATACCGATTCAACACCAATGCAGGCGGTAAGGGGCACGTTGATATAGTCAACAGCCGCGGTAAAGTCTTAAAGCGTATTCAATTTGAGGTAATGGAAAAACAGGAGCCCACACGGGTGCGCCTGAAACGTTCGTAAGAAACTGCTATTTCCAATCCTGAACTACTTCTTAGCAGCCGGCTTGTCTTTTGCGCCCGCTTTGGGAGCGGCGGCAGCCGGAGCAGCGCCTTTGGCCGGGACGGCACCTGCTTTAGCCGGAGCACCTGCGGCAGCAGGAGCGGCACCCGCAACAGGGACGGCGCCCGGAGCAGCGGCGGCAGCTTCTTCCTTCTTAGCAGCTTTCTTGGCTTTGGGCTTGATATTCTTTACTTTCATCAAACCGAAAACCGAATTGGCTTCTTTCCACTTGCCTTCTTTGCCTAAATAAGCCAGGCGTTCGGCCCGTGAAAGCACATTACGATGCCTTTTAAGTTTGCCTGATAATACCAGACTTTTGTGAATCGTCATTTTTACCTCCTAATCTGAACAACTTCGCTTATGGAAAATACTCTGATATCGCGATTAGCGTTTTTTATGGATTTGAAAGCTTCTTCGGCCTCTGACCTTGAACCATACGGCCCTATATACACACTGATTTGGGAAGAATCCCGGTGGTTCCGGTCAACCGAGGAATTTGTAATCTGCTTATTTTGTAAGAGCTTTAACATACGGTCGGCCGAATATTTGCCGACGGTAGTATTATCGTAAGAAACCACTTCTATCATCCATTTTTGCTGAGTGGCGGCAGGAGCCGGAGCCGGGGCAGGTGCTGCCCTGACTGTATCCGCCGTAGACGTTTGCCCGTCTGTAACGGCAGGCTCAACCGTACCGGAAGAAGATGTGTCTTTTGAAGGGCTGCTTTCACGCCCCATAATAAACACAATCGCCAGTATGATGATACCGATTAAAATGCCGAAAAAGACCGCATTATACGAAAGCTTAAACTCTTTATTTTGCGGGGATCCAGGCTTTTTTACAAAGGAACTTTTAAGCTTAGGATAAACCCTTTCCGGAATTGGGGTAAGCGTTACAAGAGGCACAACATTGGAATCTGAGCTTTTCGCCGTGCTGTCTTCTTTAACAGCATCTTCTTCTTTAAGCGAAGGTTTCCTGATATCAACGTTTCCCCTTTTTAAGACCTCGTATAATTCAGGAGCGCTCCTTTTTTTCATAAGCCGTCATTCCTTTATTTTTGGACGGTAGACAATATAGCACAAAACTTGTTGAGTGTCAAAGTTTTCTATTCTAAACCGTATTTCTTTAATTTTTCCCAAAGGTTCTTCCGGCTGATTTGGAGAATACCGGCCATTTCGGTTTTATTGCCCTTGGTAAACTCATTAAGGCGCTTAAGATAGGCCACTTCCGCCTGGTTAAGATATTCAACCAGGCTGATAAACTGGTCAGGCATTTGGGGCGAATCCGACTCGGCAGGCTGCACCGGTTGAGGCTTTATAAGATGCTCCTTTTTCAAAACAAGGCTGTCGCCGGCCAGGGTCACGGCGCGTTCCACGGCGTTTTCCAGCTCCCGGACATTGCCCGGCCAATTATAGTTTTGCAAGGCAAAAAGGGTTTCAGGATCAACTTTATACTCTTTCCCCTTGCCGTACTTTTTTATGAAATGGTCCATCAAAAGCTGGATATCAGACTCTCTTTCACGCAAGGGCGGTATTTTTATATTGACGACATTCAAACGATAATATAAATCCTCCCGGAAAGAGCCGTCCTTGACTTTTTTAAGGAGGTCATCCTTCGTCGCAACAAGGATTCTGATATCAACTTTTATGGTAGCCGTACCGCCGATACGCTCGAATTCGTGCTCCTGAAGCACGCGCAACAACTTGACTTGGGTACGTGGAGACATATCGTCGATATCATCGAGGAAAATGGTGCCTTTATCAGCCATTTCGAACCGGCCGATTTTCTGTGATTTGGCATCGGTAAAAGCGCCTTTTTCGTGCCCGAACAGTTCCGCTTCTATCAGGTTTTCCGGGAATACTGCACAGCTTATTTTCACCAACGGCGCGTCTTTTCTCAGGCTTTGGGTATGGATGGCTTCGGCAACCAGTTCCTTGCCGGTTCCGCTTTCCCCCTGGATCAAGACGCTTGCATCGCTTTTGGCAACGCTTTCAATCAACTGAAAAACCTCCTTCATTTTATGGCTTTTGCCGACCAGGTTTTCGTAATGCTGTTTTTCCTCTTTGAGCTTCAGGTATTCCTGGCGGATTTTATTCTGCTGCCTGATACGTTCCAGAATCAGGAGGACTTTTTCATTATAGAAAGGCTTTTCGAGATAATCATAAGCCCCGCTTTTGAGGGCAACTATGGCGGAATCAACCGTGCCGAACCCGGTAATGATAATGATGGGCAAATCAGGCTTGGCAACGGTGGTTTTCTGCAAGATTGTCATCCCGTCCACGCCAGGCAGTTTAATATCCAAAAGGACGCAATCAAAGTCCTGCTGGGAAAGCAACTCCAGAGCGCGATTGCCGTCCGGTGCAACGGTAAGGTCATAACCTTTTTCTTTTATGGCATCGCCTAATGTTACGCGGATACCTTTGTCATCTTCGGCTAAAAGCACTCTCATGTTATGCTCGGTGTTATTAATAAGATGTCAAATGCGAGCCGGATGGGATGGAATTATCGGCAATTCCGGAAACACCTTGCCCATACCGGGTTCTCAAGTAAAGGAATGACCGTTATATATATAAACCTATTTTCTTATTTTTTCGTCCGTCGCTTCAGGAGCTTCTTTCGATTCAACGGGCATAAAACCTATGACAACCCGCCTGTTTTCGGCTTTTTTCTCACTCTTGGGTTGGTGTTCGCCGAAGCTGCATAGGAACATCTTCGCCGGATCAATGCCTTGTTCCTGGAAATACAAAAGCACCTTTAATGCCCTATAAGCACCTAACTCAAAATTAGAACGGGTTTTCCACTCCCCTGCGGATTTATCAATCGGGTCTGTATCCGTATGGCCGTCTACGCGAATGATATAATCAGGATGCTGTTTGAATACTTCGGCAACACGGCCAAGTATTTCCTTGCCGCTTTCTTTAAGTGTAACCTTACCAGAATCAAAAAGGACTTCCCCTTGAATTTCAATTCCACCCGGGGTTATTTCAATGCCTTCGATTCCTCTTAGTTTGCTGCCAATTCCTTCAAGTAATCTTGCCCGGGCCATCTGTTCAGCTTTCCATTTTTTTGTTAAAGCAGCGTTTTCGCCTTTAGCGATCCCTAGCTCCTGGCTAAGGTCGTAATTCTTCTTTTCAATATCTTCCTTAGCATCTTTCAAGGCATTGCGCTGGTTATTTAAAGCTTCTATCTCGGCGCGATATTTATTTTCCATCTTCTTGTATTTTCCCAAGGAAACGCATCCGCCGGCAATCCAGACCATTCCTACAATCAACATAATAACAACCACCATCCTCACTGATTTTGCCATACCCTGGCCTCCTTTCTTATATTTTAATATCTTATTCACGGTTTATAATTCTTCATATCAATGGGCGTCCCGGACTCATCTTTAATTCCAAAAAGATCAATCACTATTTGGCCTAAGTCCCGGGTAACCCCAACGGGCAAATCCGTCCTGCCGGATGATATGCTTATTATATCGCCCAAAAACGACCCGACAAACATCAAAAAAACGAAAGAGAGCACTAATATTATTACAAAAGCCGGATGAACCTTTGGCCTTACTGTCGGCGCATCAACCGCAGGGGCGTAACGCCTGGAAGGCCGGAGCGCGGCGGCTGAAGGAGGTGGAGGCGGCGCTTTAAACTCGACCGGTTTTTCCGCAACGGTTTCGGCAAATTCCTCCGCAATCGTGGCTTGTTCGTCCTCCACTGTTTCTTCGATAAACGTTCCTTCAGTATCCTTTAAGGGAGCGGTAACGTTACTGCTTTCATCGCCTTCAAGGCTGATTTTTTCGTCTTCAAGCGATGGAATTGTTATATCAGTATCACCGAAAGGAAGCTCTTCTGTAATACTGGAAGTATCTTCTTCCAGAAATGTTTCTTCCTTACCGCTGCCAGCTTTAAGAAGGTCGTCAGGAGGCAAAATCACGGTAGGCTCAGTAATTTTACCCTTTTTTATGCTGTCAATATCTTCTTTTTTGAAGTGGACCCTATCGGCTTCTTTGAACGCCTGGATTTCACCTTCGGAAACCATCCGGTTAAGCTCATCCTCGCTCAACTTCAGCTCGTCAAGGACATCATCAAAAGAATAAAATTTACCTTTGCGGAAACTTTCAATATCTTCCTTACGGAATTTAATCTGGTCATCCTGGCGAAATGCCCGTAAATCGCCTTCTGAAACTATTTTCTTCAGGTCTTCCTCGTTTAATTTCAGCTCTTTAAGGACGTCGTCAAACGAATAAAACTCTTCTTTTTCCGGAGTCATAATTTATTTTTCGTTCTTCAGCAATTCGTCAATCTGCCTTTGCAATTCTTTTTCAATTCTCTTATATCCCTGTCTTATTTCAAGAGGAGAATCGCCTTTTGACATCTGGAATCCAAAATAACCATTCGGGATATCTAAATCGAAAGAAATATCCCTAAAAGCCTTTAGTTTTATAGTGCTGTCACCGGCAAATTCATAAATCAAAAGATTAGAGTTTTTCGCATCGACCAGCCACAAAATAGTTGCCTGCGTTTTCACTGTATTAGTTGTCAGTGCGATAAACCCATCACTGGCCCCATTAGCCGAATTAGCGGGGTCTACGGCATAAAGAGGCTGAAGGGGAAGCTTCGCCAAGGCTAGAACGATAATTATCCCGATAAGGATTCCAATCAATACGTATAAGCCCTTATTATGCATATACTTCTCCTTTCTAATAAGATGCATTGATGATGGTAATAAAATACATCTTTATTAAAATAATTTCAAGTATTTTCTGGTTTTCCCTTATTTTATTTGCCCTTTAAAAAGGAACTCCGGTTATTTCTCAAAAAGTATCTTTAAATGCTACAGACTTTGTTTCTGCCTGTTTGTTTTGCCTGATACAACGACTTGTCTGCCCGGCTGATAAGATGGGCAACATCTTCCATATGGTCATTGTATTCACTGACACCGAGGCTGATGGTAACTTCAATTTTAGAACCTTCTTGTATTATTATTCTATAACTTTCCACTTTTTTACGCACCCGTTCGGCAGCTTGTATAGCTCCTTTGAGATCTGTATTCGGTAAAATAATGGCAATTTCTTCACCGCCATAACGATAAGCTGACGATGTTTTCCGGAGATTTTTCTCTATCAGCTTGGTTATCTCACGTAAAACAAGATCGCCAACAGGGTGTCCGTAGGTATCATTTACTGACTTAAAATGATCTATATCTATCATAAGCAAAGAAAAAGGAGTTTTATGCCTGCGGCTTAACTCAAAGTAGGTTTGTATTTGAGCGAAAAAATGCCGCTTACTAAATAATCCGGTAAGAGAATCCGTGATGGTACGGCTGTAAAGAGTAGGTGTTTTAATGGCCAAAGAAATTATCTTGGCAAATTCCATAAGGTTTATCTGGATTTGCCCGACTTTTCTTGTGCGTTCCTCGGCATCGCCTTCCAATATGGTTTTAACCTTAACTACACCGACAGCCTCTCGGTCAGCTACTAAAGGCAGGCTAAAATCAAATTCATCCCCTGTTACGGAAAGGAACAGCCTTTGATGCTCAAAAGACTCTTTGACATTTTTGTTATTGACATTCTGGCGGTTTAATTCTTTTTCAAAATAAGTAACCCCTTTTTCCCTTTTAGCAACAGGGATTAATTTATCATCTCGCCCTGATTTCAAGAAAACAGTAACCGCATCGGTTTCCCCATATGAACTGCTTAATTGGGTGATAATTTCCATAGATTTAGTAAGGATTATCTCAAATTCAACATCCTCGTTAAGGATTAAGCTGATTTCCCGCGTGGCAGATAAAAGGTCTATCTTTGCTTGAAAACCATGGTTTTGCTTTATTAAATCAGCATTGTTTTTTTCAACTGATTTTATTTTATCCGATGCATCCTTATTTTTGATATTAGAAATAGCCAGGAGAACCAGTAAAATCATGCTATATACCGCGGTAAGCCCGGCAAATGCGGTTAATAAAGGAGGAAATGTACCGGAAAAACGAGGAGTCTGATATTCAGGGGAAAAATGATATACCGCCGCTAGGACAAGAGTGATAAGAGGAATCAAACATATTAAAAATATAACGATAATTCTAGAATACATAGTTTATACAATAAGTAAGCGAAAAGTTTAATCACTTATTGTTATTTTATTTTTTATTTTATTAAGAATGCCCTCGCTAAGCCCTTTTACCTCCAATAAATTAGTTAATTCAGTAAAACCGCCTTTTCCCACACGCATATTTTCTATTTCCCCGGCGATACCCGGCCCAATCCGCGGCAATAATTCGAGAACATCCCGCCCGGCTTTATTTATATTAATCAAAAAGTATTTTTGGGGTAAATCAAAATAAAACGGAGGAATAGGTTTTCGATAATATCGAACTGCGTAAACCGTTGAAAGAACAATCGCCGCCGATAAAACCAATACAACTTCATGAATTCTGCTATACATAAAAACGCTTTTTGTTTGCCTTGTTAATGATTTACTAAATTAGGCGGTTGTTTTCCGGAAAGCGCGATTACAACATTTTCGGCAACCATAGTGGCCATCTTATCCCTGGCCTCTTTTGTAGCACTGCCGATATGGGGCAATAAAACAACGTTATCCAGTTTCAATAAAGCAGGATTGACTTTTGGCTCATTTTCGTATACATCTAAACCGGCACCGGCTATTTGACCTGATTTTAAAGCCACCACCAACGCCTTTTCATTTACAACAGCCCCACGTGAGGTATTGACCAGATATGCGCTCGGCTTCATCAATGCAAATTCGTTTGAAGAAATCAGATGTTTAGTTTCCTGCATAAGAGGCGTATGTAAAGTTATAAAATCAGATTTACTTAAAACAGTGTGAAGACTGCTTTTCTTCGCTCCGGTTAAAAGCTCAAGTTTCCGATTACGGGATAAATCTGTATATACAATTTCCATATTAAAACCTTTTGCTTTATAAGCAACCGCTTGTCCGATACGTCCAGCACCAATAATCCCAAGTATTTTATTATTTAAACCGGTTCCTACCATCAAATCAGGCCGCCAAAACCACTTCTCTTTTTTACGGATAAACCTATCTGATTCCGCAATCCGCCTGGCGCAGGCAAAAATAAGTGCCCATGTTAATTCCGCCGTGGCATCAGTCAAAACACCCGGCGTATTTGTAACCATTATCCCCCGTTTAGAAGCATAAGAAACATCTATATTATCATACCCGACAGAATAAGTAGCGATAATTTTAAGGTTACTACCGGCATTTATAATATCTTTATCAATATTATCCCCAAGGAGACATATTAACCCGTCTTTGTTTCTGACCCTTTCCAGTAATTCCCTTTTCGAGACCGGTTGCTTTTCAGATTTAATCTCAATATTAAAACGGTTCTTTTTAAGGATCGCCAAACCGCATTCCGGGATTTTTTGTGTTATATAAACGCTTTTATTCATACACTGGCACTGTTAAGAATTGTTTTTATTTTACGCACATAAGCCGAGCTTAACTTCACACCGAAAGACTCAAGAACTTCTTCCGGAGAAACCGAACCTTCTGGCGTAAACTTAACGCCCAAGAACAGAGTCTGGTCGTTTAATTTACGAACATTTGTAATAAATTTCTTAACATCCTTAAGCTGAACTTTTTCCTTGCGGGTGCGTTGAATCAACACCTGTTTCTGCTCCATAAACCTAGCGATTTGGTGTTCATCAGGACTGTCTTTATACGAATTAAAAATGATATGATATTCAACCTCTTCAACCTTGGGTAAAACAGTAGATAAAACCGGTTCAACTTCAATAATCTTTATGCCCGAGGGAAGTTGTGCCTGGAATTTTTTGATAACATCGTTTGGCGTAATCCATTCAGAAAGAATCATATAAATCACCTCATCGTTAGACTCAATACCCAAGCTCAAAGCAGTCGGGAAAGAAATTCTGGGACGCGGGTTAAAGCCTTCTGACATTTTTACAGGTATGTTACCACGCCTGACTGCTCTTTGAATTGCCGTCATTAACTCACGATGGGAAAGAAAACGAGACTGGCCGTGTTTGGTAAAACGGACTTGTATAACAAACCGATTCATTAAGATATTTTACGATGATAAAAAAGGATTGTCAAGCAAAAGCTCAATCACTCTGCTAGAAAAGCATTAGGTAATACCTACAAGAGCAACAGTTGTTTAAACCGAATTCCTATCCCTATTATTCCTTATCCGGGTTCATTCCCTCCTCTGCTTTTTTTACTTCTTCAAGCTCGCTGGCTAACGCCTTCTGGCTTTCTTCGGCATTGCGAATAATACGGGGGGTTAAGAAAATAAGCAAATATGATTTGCGGATGGAATCATTCGTATACTTAAAGAGGAAATCACCCAATACAGGAATATCACCAAGCAAGGGGATTTTAGTTATGGTTTTACCCAAACGCTCCGTAGACAACCCACCGATTACTGCAGTTTGATTATCCTGCACAATTAAATGTGTCACCAAAGTTGACTCCTGTATCCTCGGTAAATCAATTGAGTTAGCAGTTCCGGCCGTAGTAACGGTGAAAGTGTCAAATCCCTGAGGAGTAGTCGCTTTAGCTCCGGTAAGAACCGTATTTTTGGGTATTATGGTCAGCATTATTTTCCCTGTCCCTCTAATTATATTGGGAACCACCAAAAGCTGGAACCCTTGCTCAGCAGGAGATTTACTTGCTTCTTTAATAGTCACCTGTGAAGTAGCGCCACCTGCCGTTGCCTCAGTAACGGTAACTTCCGGATAATGAATTTTTTCGCCAACCCAAATCGTCGATTCTTTTCCATCAAGCGTCATAATAAAAGGACGTTGCTCCAACTTTGAAAAAGCATCTTTTGAAAATATCCTCAAAGTGGATGTTAAATCAAAAGTGCTCAAAAAGCCCATGGCAAATTCACCGGCCTTATAAGTACCAGTTGACCCAGCTTCTAGCTCACCACCAACCCCAAATGGAGCTCGCGTAAGGCGTGTTTTATCAACCGCTGAACCGGAGCTTGTTGATTTAGGAACGGATGTGATTTTCCATCCGTCTGTTTCACCGGTGGTTGTATAATCTATACCGAATTTAAGCAAATCCTCGTTTGAAGTATTGACAAAGTTAACCATAAACATTATTTGTAACGGTTCAATATCCAGCTGTTTTACCATTTTTTCCATTTCATCCAAAGCAGGTTTGGTATCCTTGGCGATAATACTATTAGTTTTTCCGTCATATTTAAGCATGCCATTCGGGGAAAGCATATTTTGAAGTATTTCGAGTACGGTAAATTCCTTAGCCGGGTCGGGTTTTTGCGCGCTGCCTAATGCGTATGTAACGCTTATAGTTGCACGGTAATCTGTAGGAGGCCGCAAATATTGCAACTGGAAGATGCGGGTTTCCAGTTGTGAAGTCAAGGCTTCCTGACGGATTATCCTGTAAACATTATGCGCCTCTTTAACCACCACGAAACCGGACGTTTTACAGACATATTCCAACGCTTCCATCCACGGCACTTTAGAAAATTTGAATTTAGGCACGGTTACGCCTTCAACATCCCTCGCTATAATAATACTTACTCCGGCCATATCGGCAATACGGTTAATAATTTTATCCATTTGTCTTTTTTCCGGAGCATCACTGGTGATTTCCATGTCAACCCAAACGGCTCTCTTAATCTGAAAATAATTCAATTTGACTTCTTCGACAATGCAATCGCTCAAACGAACCGCCTCATTTAAAACATCGCGCCAAGGCAATTTGTTAACAGCCAATTGCTGGTTTATAACCACAGAATTATCCACTGTGATATCAGCAATTATAGTTACGCCTATTTTTTCAGATATGAATGTAAGTATATCCCTTAAAGGAGTATCTTTATTCCATTCGTTGGTAATGACCATCTCCTGTATGGAAACATCTTGTTTAACCTCATCGGCTTTCGGCGGTTGTGGCGTTACGACCGGTTCATCCGATACACCTATTCCGCAAAAGGACATGACCAATCCGAACGAAAGTAAAACTATAAGATATCGCTTTGCCATTTTGAGCCTCCTTTTCATATAAGTTAAAGTTAATTACCTTATTTTAAGACCAATTCTTCCCCTTTATAAGAAAATATGACTTTTTTATCCTTAGTAATCTTCTTTACGATAAGGCCTTCCTCAACCTTTTCATTTTCACCGTAATAATTCCCGTTAATTAAAACAGAGGCGACCGGCGTTTCCTGCGTAAAAGCAAACACGTCGTTAAACCGTAGCCCGAAAATACTTATTTTAAATGGTGATTTTAAAGCAACGATATCTCGCTTCTCATAAAACAAGACGCCATCAATCTTTATTCCCTTTACCGTATAAAACTCGTTGATTATCTTTGCCCGATTATTAAAACCTTCAACTTCTATAGCCAATTCCATTATTTTTTGCTCATATTCCGTGCCCTTGATTTCTTCCCGTGCACAATATTCTTTGAGGGTCTTTAATTTCTCTTCGAGTTTTCCGAAGAGGTTTTTTTCTATTGCAGCATTAAGGTCTTTTTTAATATCCGCCAAAATAGCGGCTGCGTTATCGCGCAAGTCTTTGGCGCGCTCGTAAAGCAATTGCTTAATCGGGAAAATCTCTTCAAGCCTTTTTACGACCTCATCCATTTGTTGTTTAAAATCTGTTTTATCTGTCTTATTAAGAGCCTCGTAAATGGCGCGGATTTCCAAATACTTATCGGAGAGTTCTTTTTCTTTGGTTTCCGGCTTCATTGTTTCATCCGCTATCATTTTTTCCATTTTACTTAATGAGTCCTTAGCACTATCGACTTTTTTTAACCATTCTAAATCATCTCCCGGATTTCCGTCTGACCCTGCGGGGCCTTCTCCTTTATTATCCCCTAAAAAATCCAAGTAAGGAGCTTTCTTAGCACCTTTAGGCGTATGGCGCGGGATAAACGGATCTATCCGTCCGTTTACGTCAAAAACCGTCCTCTTCTTTGAGCGCGCTTCTTCTTTCGAAACCATTGTCATAACCATATAATCATTCGTGAATTTCACGATATAGCCTTCCCTGTCTATTATTATTTTAAAGGTGTTCGGTTTAATTGCGGCGTCCGTATATTGGCATTCCACAAGATGACCTTCGGTCTCCTTCCCCATGACAATCTCGGTAATCTTACCGACTAATTTAACCTTTAATTCAGCCAGAGGAGAAGCGATACGCCCTTCGAAAATTATAGAGACCCCTTCGGTCAAATTTCTTGTCGGGTCAGGTGGCTGTTTAATAAGCCTACCGATGCATTCAAAATCATAAATCCCCCCTGCGGGAATCGGTTTTTCTGTTACATAAGTCTTATTGCTTGTCAGCAAATATTTAAAAACAATTTTATCTTCCTCGGCGTTTATAACAAGGTCTTTTTCCATATCCCTGCCAACCTGTCTGGTGGCCTCTATAAAAGAAAGATTATCCTGCCTGATATATATGGTTTTAATCTTGCGCTGTATTGGTAGATTAATCCCTGTTCTGGTCGGCGCCACTTCAGCCACTATTTTCCATGCAGGAGCTTCTTTAACAGTTACACTGGTCCATGTGGTATGGCCAAACCCAATCTGCAACCCCTTAGAATCTGTTATCATATACCAAATCTCTTTTGTAACCGGCTCCTGTTCCGGCTTAGCAGTTTCCTCTTTTCCTGATTGCCCCCAAACATTAACATTTTGAACAAACAATATTCCCGTAATCATGACGATTAAAACAATCATCATTAAGGAACGATGCATAAAAACATATATTAAATCAATTTTAGTTCTCATACTATTTAGCTGAATTTACGTAAGTGGTTATTTTAATAGTCAGCTCATGAATAATTTCGCCTGTTTTCAAAGCATCCCCCATTTTTATCGGCCTGAAAGAAAAACTGCTTACTTTAATAAAACGAGGATATTCTTCCAGTAGAGAAATAAATTTAATCAAATCAAATAATTTACCTTCAAGCTGTAAATCATAAGAAATCTGCTCGAAATCCGCGGTTACCGGAGCAGCTGATCCACGCCCGCCGCTGCTTTGAGTAATAGATGCTGTTTTTAAAACAACATTCACGCTATCGCTTAACCCGGTCAATGTCTCGACAAACACTTCGTAAGCAACCTCGTTTTTAGTCGGCAGTTGTTTTTGAAGCTCCTTGTTTTCTTCTTCAAGCTTTACTATGTCGTTTTCCAGTTCTTGTTTTTTCGGAAGTTGTTCTGACGCCGTCTTTAGCTTTGTTTCTATGCCTGCCAGTTCGGTACGCGCCTGGCTGAGATTCTTCCGAAAAACGAATATCCCCAATACCGCCAGGGTAACAGCAACAACCCCGGCCACGCCGAGCGTAACAAACAACAACTGTTTTTCTGACAATCTCATCTTACTTGGTTCCTGTAACGGGTAAACGATACAGCTCTATCTGGAAATCAGCTATCCAGTCTTCTTTCGCATCCGTTGCGTTAAGTTTAAACGTCAACTCTTCATTTATACCGCCATTAAAAATATCTATTAATTCCGGGGTGTTTTTCAGCCTGCGGCGGAAATCTGTCATAATTATGATAGGATTTTTACTTTCGTCCGGGGCCACTGCCTGGCAATTCATTTTTATCATGGCTTCAATAGCTTTTTTTGTCCTGGTTCCACCGATTGCTTTATCGGCGCATTCAAAACTCGTCACCCAAACAGTCTGATTTTCGTGCAACACATCAAAAAGCGTATCAATTGCATGCCACCATTTGAAAACGCGTGATTTTGTAATCTTTTCCGCAGCTTCTTTCCACTTCTTTAAGTCATTTTTTTTCTGCTCTAAAGCTGGAATCTGATTTAAAATTGCTTCTACTTTAGCCAATTCTACGTTCTTCTCTGTAATATCCTGTTTTACTTTCTTGGTATCCATCATGGTTTTGACATCCCAACCTAAAACGCCTAGACATACTACCACGGCTATAATAATACCAACGAACCGTGGTAATGGTGTTCGTTCTTTACGCCTTCGTTCAAACGGAATCAGGTTTATTTTTAACATATGCTTATTTCGGTTTTACGCGGGAAGCCAACCCTATTGCTATAGCCAAACGGGAAGCATGCCGCCCGATATCTTCTTTCGTAAGCTTTTCTTCATCAACCGCCAAATACTCCAATGGATTCCACCAAATCGGACGTTTCTCCAGGTTCTTTTCAAAAGCATCTTCCAACCCAACCAAACGGCCGCTTCCTCCGGAAAGATAAACCATGTCTATTGGTTTTTCAAACTGGTGCTCAAAGTAATCAAAAGATAAATGCACTTCGTGAATCAAATCATCCACCAAAGAAGCTGTTGCATCTTTAATATCTTCTATTTTATCAGCCGGGTTGCATTTAAGTTCGTCGGCCTGAGCAGACTGCAATCCGGTTCTTTTGCTTATTGCCTCCGTGAAATCATTCCCGGCAATGGTTATCTCACGTGTAAAACAGGAAACAGGACCTGACATAATATTCAACGACGACTTAATGGTCCCGATATCAATCAAAGCTATTGTCTTATTATCCTCGACCTTACCTTGATTAGCCGCCAGCATCTGGTGAAGCTCGTAAGCGTTGCCAAGAGCAAAAGTATCTATATCAATAATATACGGCCATAGCCCAGCTCCTTCCAAAATAGCCAGGTGGTCTTCAATCAAAGTCCGTTTGGAAGCCACCAAAACCACCTTCATCTCTTTGTTTGCAGAATCCGCCGGCGGCGCTTCTGCGCTTGCCGGAGCAGGCAAATCCATGCGCTGGCAATCGAGCACAACTTCATTTGCTTCAAAAGGAATATACTTGCTGGCTTCATATTTTATGGCATTAGGCAATTCTTCATCAGACATTTCCGGCATTGTGATATAACGAACGATAACCGGCCTTCCGGAAACTGCCGTTACCACTTTCTTTGAACTAAACCCCGCTTTTTGGAACAGGCTTTTCAGGAATTCCTTCAAATCGGCTCCGGCCGGTATATCTTCAACGGCATAACCGGTAATGGTATAAACGCCTTCTCCGCTGACAAGCTCAACGGCCTTAACGCATTTACTCCCGATATCCAAGCCGATTAACGATTTTCCTTTTATTTTCGCCATAAAATTTATATTTTCACGCTAACGTTAAAGACGTATGATGACGTTTGACTTTTTTAGCGAAATACTCATTCGCCTTATTATAGGAATCAATATCGCCTATGTCAAACCATTTACCCTTCATTTCACAACCAAAAAGAGCAGTTTGCTTATAAAGCCATTGGATATAATAACCGGGCGCATCCGGGTTATAACAGCAATCCAAATAATCGTTTATTAACCCTAACCTATCCCTGGAAAAAATATACAAACAAACAGCCGCTAATGTGCTTTTGGGAACAGGCGGCTTTTCTTCAAATTCAACTATTTGTTTGGCTTTATTTAAAGTAGCAATACCATACTGGGAAAGAAGCTTTTCGTCAAGTTTTTTAAGATTAATTAACGCAATACAAGGCCCTTTCTTTTTATAAAAATCCACGAGCGGTTTCAGCGCGAAATCAAAAAGATTATCTCCTGCCACAATCAAAAGGTCATCGTTTATCTTCTCCTGTTCAATCACAAAACGGATATCCTTGATTGCACCTAACCTGTCATCAGGAGAAGTCGTACCGTCGTTAACCACCGTAATTTTCTTTGGACCTTTAAATTCTTTTACCCACCTCTCGTAATTCGGATAAAACCGCTGGTTAACCACGATAAACAATTCCTTAATCTCTTTGATTTTATTCAGGCGTTCAATCGTCCAGTTAATCACCGGTTTGCCGGCAATTGCCAGTAATGGCTTGGGCATATTTTGGGTTAGCGGGTATAATCTAACGCCGTATCCGGCTCCTAATATCAATGCCTTCATAATTTTCTTTATTATAAATTAATACGGCGTGCGGTCAAGAAAATATACATACATAACTATAAAGATAATACGCCTCCCCTCTTAAAACAACAAATTCCCCCGCTTTTCAGGCTTTTCAATCCCTTTATTATCCTTGACAAACTTATACGGGCTGATATATTTAGTTCTCAAATAGCTTTTATGAATATACTCAAGAATGAAATAACCAACCTGCTTAAAGGGCATGACACCCTGTCAGGAATAAATATCGACTCTGTCCTGGAAAGGCCGCCGGACCGGGCTAAAGGCGATTATGCTTTAGCCTGCTTTTCACTGGCTAAATCGCTGAAACAAGTTCCTAATAAACTCGCCTCGGATATTGCCTTGCAATTAAAACCTTCGGGCCTCATTGCCTCCATCCAAGCAGAGGGCGGTTATATAAATTTCAGGGCGGACCCGGTAAAGCTGACGCCCCTTGTCATAAAACAAATTCTTACGGATAAAGAAAAATACGGGACATCCTCTATAGGCGAAGGAAAAACCATCGTCATAGATTACTCCTCGCCAAATATCGCCAAGCCCATGGGTATCGGCCACTTGCGCTCAACGGTCATCGGCAACTCTCTCTATAAAATATTCTCCGAGCTTGGGTATAAATGCATCGGCATAAATTACCTGGGCGACTGGGGCACACAGTTCGGAATGCTTATTGCGGATTACAAGGAAAACAAAAACCTCTATTCCGAATTTAATTCCGCGTTCCTGTCCGAACGCTATGTCGCTTTTAACGAACGGGCTAAAACCCAGCCGGAGCTCCTGGAAAAAGCGCGTGAGGAATTCAAGAAACTGGAATCAATGAATTCGGAAAACATGGAAATCTGGAATAAATTCCGCGCGCTCAGCATTAAGGAATTCCAGCGCATTTATAAATTAATAGGGGTGAGCTTCGACGATTACTCCGGCGAATCAGCCGTAACCAATATCAACGAAGTGATTGCCCTGATAGAAAACAAGGGTTTGTGCGAAATCAGCGAAGGCGCTTTAATCGTCAACATGGAAAAACAAAACTTACAGCCGTGCCTCTTAAAGAAAAGCGACGGCGCCACCCTTTATGCCGCGCGAGACATCGCCGCCGCCATCGGCCGCCACGATAAATATAAATTCCATAAATTAATCTACGTGGTCGGCGCGGACCAGAAACTCCACTTCCGCCAGTTCTTTAAAGTCCTGGAACTGATGGGCTACGAATGGGCAAAGGAATGTGTCCACGTTGAGTTCGGGCTGGTCCGTTTATCCGGTGAAAAAATGTCCACCCGCCAGGGAAAGACCATCATGCTGGAAGAAGTCCTGAACGAGGCGATTGAAAAATCCAAACAGGTGATTAAATCAAGGCCGCGGGAATTATCCGATAAAATCGCTTCCGCCGACCCCGATGAAATCGCCAAAGCGGTCGGCATCGGAGCGATTATCTTTAATGACCTTAAAAACAGACGCACGCGGGATGTGGATTTCAACTGGGAACACATTCTCTCATTTGACGGCGAAACCGGGCCATACCTGCAATATACCCATACAAGACTGGCAAGCCTCCTGGAAAAAGCCAAACACACCGGTTATAATACGGAAAGCGTTTCGCCGGCAAAAGCGGAACTCTTGACCGCGGATGAAGAAATATTACTTGCTAAACTCCTGAATGAATTCCCGGAAACCATAGAAAAAGCGGCGAAAAATTTCGAGCCGTCTATTCTCAGTAATTATCTTTTGGAACTCTCCTCGGTTTTCAACCGCTTTTACCGTTTCCACAAAGTGATTAACGATTTGGATAAAGATTTGAGTAATGCCAGAATATCTCTGGTCCGTTCCTTAAAATATGTTCTGGCAAAAGGGTTAAGTCTTCTCGGAATTAATCCTATCGAAAAAATGTAACTGCATCAAGAAAAGGAGTTCGACTAAATGAGGAAATTATTATTAACCCTGCTGGGAACGGGATTGTCAATTATCTATTTGGGTTGCGGGTCAACGGCAAGCGAAGTAAAAAAACCGGTAACGGCAAAAGAACCGCCGCCGGCAACCAAGCAAGCCCAACCGTCGGAGCTCGTTAAAGAAAAACTCTCCTTGATAGAAGAACTCGGCTCTGACGACTGGGAAACCAGGGAAAAAGCACAGAAAGAACTGGAAAAAATGGGGGAAAAAGCGGAAGGCCAGCTTAAAGAAGCGGCCAAAAGCGCAAACCCAGAAATAAGGAGCCGGGCCACCCGTATCCTGAAACTTATTGAAACTCAAAAGCGGTGCAAACTTTCCGATGGCTTCTTAAGAGAATTCCCAAATATTTATTATAATATCCTGGGGCTTTCCCCGGCGGGCAAATATGAACTCTTGGAAGAAGTTGTTTCCAAAGATAAAAACGGGCAGTTGAAATTCATCGGGAAAATCTCGCCCGCCGATATCGCCGTATTGACTGGCGAAATCTTGCGCGAGGACGGCAAAGGGCTAACCGATGACCAGAAAATAAAACTTATCCACACAAACTTATCAAGCGGTTTCGGGCAGATAAACCAATCCGGCATACATTTGATAAAACTCCTGAAGGATCAGAACACGGAAATAAAACGCCTGGCCATCGAAACAGCAGGCTACATGGGTGTAAAAGAAGCAATTCCGGAAATCCGGGCTTTCCTAAAAGATCCTGCCGGGATACTGCGCGGCTATGCCGCCAAGACGCTCGGAACGCTGGGCGATAAAGAAAGCATGAAAGACATCGCCGCGCTCTTAAACGACTCAGAAGCACTCCCTTACGAAGTAATCAACGCGCTGGTCATGCTCGGCGCTAAAGAATATGTAAATGAAATAAGACCTTTATTAAAAAGTGGTGATTCCTCTGCGCGGGTGGCCGCTGCCGTGGCCATGGGAAATTTTGGAGACAAGGAATCGATTCCTCAGCTTATGGAACTGCTTGGTGATTCGTCGGATTCCAGCGTGCCTGCTATGGCGGCCGAGGCACTCGGCAGGCTCGGCCACAAGGAAGCCATCCCGAAAATAATACCTCTCCTGGGCGCGGAGACATCTGATTGCCGAGAATATTCACTTAGGGCGCTGACCACCCTCAGAGCGTCCGATGCCGTCCCGGAAATAATGAAAAGACTGAGTGATGAAGACCCCTATATCACCCAGCTTTCCATCCAATCCCTTAAAATTCTCGGTTCTAAAGAGCTTATCCCGAAAATGATTCAAGAGCTACAAAGCAACAGCGAGCCTTCCCATCAGGAACCCTACCTAAAAATCGACCTCTTAAACACGTCCGCCCACATGATGGCAAAGGAACTCTTTCCGGAAATAGCCAGTCTCTTGAAAGATTCAGACAAAACAACCGTCGCCGTAGCGGCTTTTTCGCTTATCAACGCAAATATCGGGATGACCGGCGAGGAAGTCCCGGAAATAACGGAACTTCTGAAAAAAGAAAATGTCTCCAGCGCCCAGCTTAACGAAATCTCCGAGCCGGTTTATGGATTCTTCCCGGAATACACCGCGGAAAAAACAGCCGGGTTACTATCGGATAAAAGAAAGGCTGTCCGGGCATCGGCCCTCTTAACATTGGGCAACTTAGTCCTAAAAGAATCCACGCCGGAAATAATAAAAATGCTCGGTGACAAAGAACCACCCGTCCGCGCCACGGCAATTTCCGCCTTATGCAACCTCGAAGCGGTTAACGCCTCGGACTATATCAAAAAGCTTTATTCGGATAGCGACCCGGCAATCCGAGCCATGGCAGAACTCGCCATCCAATACTTAAAAACAATCGAGGAACCGCCGCCACAGGAATAAAACGAAAATAATATAAAACCCTGAAGTTTTCTTGACCTTAAAAAGGTATTCTGTTATAAACCCTTTTATCAAACAGTGTTAACTATTTAACAAGGAGATAAAAAATGGCGTCATTTGAAGACCTGCTGGTCCAATTGGTAAAAAGAGGCGGTTCTGATTTGCATATCACGAAAGATTCTCCACCGCGCATCAGGGTGGACGGCAAGTTGGCTCCGCTTGAAGGCGACAAACTGACTGCCGCAGACTCCCAAAAATTAATCTACGGTCTTCTGGACCCATCCCAGGTTGCCCGTTTTGAAAAGAATAAAGAGCTCGATTTCTCTTTCGGTATCGAAGGCTTAGGCAGGTTCAGGACGAACGTTTTCATGCAGCGCGGCGCGGTCGGCGCAGTCCTGCGTATCATCCCGACCAAAATAAAAACATTCGAGGATTTGGGGCTTTCCCGGCAGGTCTGCGAATCGCTGTGCAACCTGCCCAAAGGCTTGATTCTGGTCACCGGCGCGACCGGCAGCGGCAAATCCACCACCCTCGCCGCGATGATTGATTTCATCAACACCACGGATTACGGGCATATAATCACCGTGGAAGACCCGATAGAATTCGTCCACTCGAACAAAAACTGCCTGGTCAACCAGCGCGAAGTCGGCTCGGATACCAACGAATTCAAAAACGCCTTGAGAACGGTCTTAAGGCAGGACCCGGACGTGGTGCTAATCGGAGAAATGCGCGATACGGAAACGACCGAAGCAGCATTGACCATTTCCGAAACCGGCCACCTGACATTCGGGACACTGCATACCAGCGATTGCGTCCAGACCATGAACCGTATCATAGATATCTTCCCGGCTTACCAACAATCGCAGATACGGACTCAATTATCCTTTACATTATCAGCCGTATTCTGCCAGCAGTTGTTACCGCGTGCAACCGGCAAAGGGCGCGTGCTGGCGGCGGAAATCATGCTTGCCAACTCTGCCATCCGCTCGCTCATCCGGGATAATAAGGTACACCAAATTTACTCGGTCATCCAGACCGCCGGGAAGTCCGGAATGAAGACGATGAACCAGTCGTTATACGAACTCTATAAATCAGGCACGATAAAATATGATACGGCATTGGAATACTCAAGCGACCCGGACGATCTGAAACGCCTGATGCAGAAATAAGACAATAAAAAATTAACCCAAAACCCCGTTCTCTCGCGGAGCGGGGTTTTTTCATATCTTTAATGAACAACCATACTTATTCCACGCAGATAATATCTTCCAAGCGCCACATCTCCGCCCTCTCCATACAAAACACCAAGGGAGGTGTCAGACGACCTCTGTTCCCGGCATACTTAAACGATGAATCTCGTAACTAGTCCAATGTTTGTATTCTTCAGAATTTGATTGTACCTTCTCGAATTCCGCGGGCGCAACCACCACCAACAATTCCCAATGAACCGGCTCATAGGGCGAGGCGGTATTCAAACGCACCTTCTTGTATTCCACTTCCACAAATTCCTCTTTCCAGTTGCGGCCTGAACCGGAATTGGCCTTCCATTCGACATAAAGGGCTGTCAAGCCCAATTTGCCGGAAAAAGCCTCGTCAAATATATAATACTTGTGCCCGCTCATATCAGATTTCGGCCTGGATTCTTGCAGGTATTTCTTCAGGACCTCGGCGCGGAAAAAATAAGGCCTTGCCCCGGTATGCCCGAAGGTGTAATATTTGTAAGTGACATAACGCTCCACATCCGCACGGTGGAACCGCCAGGCGCGGCCTGCTTTGAATGCCGGTAATTTCCCTGCCTTGGCTAAGCGGTAAACTGTGTGGTTATTTACCCGCAGGTATTTTGCCACTTCGTCAAGGGTCAATATTTCAGGAAGTTCCATAATAATATTATACCAAACCGGACACTATTTAGCAATATTTTACTCTATTTAGCAATATTGTACATTAACCCCTACCCTACCTACCCACCCTCTGTACGGTAGGGAAGGGCGTTCTGTACGGTGGGGAGAGGTACTCCGTACGGTATGGAAGCATACTCTGTACGGTCAGGAGCGGTATTCCGTACGGTATGGAGACACGCTCTATACGGTCAGGAGTGGTATTCCGTACGGTATGGAGGCACACTCTGTACGGTCGGGAGTGGTATTCCGTACGGTATGGAGGCATACTCTGTACGGTCGGTATGAGTATTCTGTACGGTCAGGAGAATGCACCTGATGGGTATGGAGAAGTATTCGCTTGGGTATCCGGGCACCTTCGCTATGGAATACTGGGATTCTCCCTTGGGGAGGATAGTTTTTTTAACCTGAACCGACCCTAGTATAGATTAATCCCACCTCTTGTATAGATTACTACCCGTCCTAGTATAGATTACAGCACCCTCTTATAAGGATTATATCCCCCTCTCGTATAGATTATATCTACTACCCGCATAGATTGTACTATCCTATTACAGAATATACTCCACCTCATCATGGGATATCCATCCGGTATTTGTCATACTTTAGAAGAAGTTCTTTCCATGCTCCGTTCTGTACACCCTTGTAATGGACACGTCGGACAGTAAAACCAGGATTTATAAACCTCACCTAACCGCCCGGTGAGTTTAGCCTCACGCATTATTTTAATGGCGTTTTTTAGTTTCTGGATAGCCTTATTTTGCACCTTAACTTTAAAGGTTTTGCCCGGATATTGGACCAATCCATATTTAGGCAATTTATTATAGGTGGCTTCCACTAAAAGCGCCTAGGCAATTAATTGCATCCGAACCGAACTATAAAGTTTTTTAGGCGGTGCGGCGGATTTAATTTCAACCGGTATGTAATTTTCGTCTTGTTTGATAACATAATCAGGATAGCCTCTGATAAAGTAACGAGGAGCCGAAAGCATTTTAGCATCTTTTACACTAATTCCTTTATAAACGATTTCCCCTGCGGGCATATTTGTTTCATTTTGCAAGGCTTTTGCTGAATGCCTTAAAACATACCATATGATAAAAAATAAAAGCGCAATAAATAAGAACCAATAAATCATCTTGTTTATTTAAGCATTAAGAGGATGATAAAAGCTAATAAAGACGAGAGTCCTATAATTAAGAATGCAACCGACCACCGGCTATAGCTCTGTTCTTTTTTAACGTTATCCTGCTGATGGGCATGGAAGACTTCGCCTTTATGTAATAATTCAAGGTCTGCGGAAATGACACCGGTTCTCCTGAGCCACCAGGCATGAGGGCAATAAAAGAATTCATTGATTTCTGATGCGCTAACCCATATTTCTTCGCGTTTATCCGGTTCCATGATTTTACGATTTATAGTTCGCCCTGTCGTCCCCAGCTTTAGTTATAACCTCATTAATGTTTTGATATGTTTTTGCAATAGAACGAAATGATCTGATTCAAGCATGCCTATTTTAGTTGTCAACTGCCTTCTATCGATTGCCATTATTTGAAACGGCAATAATACCGACTTCATTTTAAGGCCATTTACAGGTGAGGGCTCAACAGGGAAAGCAAATGGAAAACGAAGAGCCCCACTTGTTTAGTAAAAGGAATAATTACAATAGTCGGGAGAGTGGAATAATCATCTTCATCCTGAACTATAACAACCGGCCTGGGTCCGCTTTGCACATGCGTGTGTTGGTCTTTTGGAGAGGGTAAATTCGCGTAGACAATATCACCATTTTTAAATATCGCCATTTGTTATTTCTCATCTGGCTTCTTCATAAAGGCCTAATCCTTCTATTCCAGCCTGTTCTAACCCATGAAATTCTCTTTCGATTTCTTCGTTAATAAAAGGAGGATTTTCACTTATATTATCCGAGCCTGAATAAACGTAGTTGCTAAGGGGGATTCCAATAAGGTTCTTATCTTTCGTCACTTCAACCACATAAAAGACAATAGAAGGCTGTCCCCACTGGTCAGACCTTTCTCTCAATGCCGAACTGTTAATTTCTTTGGTTATCATATTAATTTCCTCCATTTGGCGTTGCGGTAATAAATTTTATTACTTCAGTTTTAGCGTAACTATCCACTAAGTTTAGCAATTTCCCCGGCTCAAAATTCTTAGTGGGTTGCAATGGCTGCGGCCAAACAAATTGAGTTTCCACAAAGATTTTCTTGGTATATCTTAAAAACGATTCTATTTTAACTTCTATTTCACAAGGAATCTTCTCATCTTTCTTCGGCGGCATAACAAGCCTGAGGCCACCTCCAAGAACTGGCCGGCCTAATGCCGACAAACCCGTCTCATCTTGCCCCAATCTTTTTTCCCAAAGATACTGAAACGCATGCTGTTCTTTTGATTGATACAGATATCTCAAGCAAACATCTCTTTTAATGATTTGAAACGGCTGTTTCCAAATATTATTAAACGACAAACAAATCGCCTCCGCCTGTTTAATAAAAAACGTGCTGTCCTCTTTTGGCTGAGATTCTATAATCAATAATTGCCCTATTCCTATGGGCGTTTGTGCTCCTGCTATGATTTTAAGCTGTAAGTTAGGGCTCTGTACTTCTTTAACAAAGTTAAAGCTGGTTTCTTCTCGTTGCGCCGTAACAAAATTAACGCCCTGCCCTCCCAGCTCTTTCTGTAAATCCAAAAACGCCTCTTTAGTCAATACTGGCATTGGGGCAAAGATATAATTTACGCCAAAGTGAAATGGTATTCTTGATTCTGTTAACATATATCCTCTTTATATAATACGAGTTCTTACATTCAAATGCAAGTAATTTTTACCGATTTTGTATAACCGCTATAATATCGGGAAACGCTTTATTAAAGTACACCTTTTCCCGCGTTGCCATTCAACCTTTTTCCCCGCTAAGCCCTAAAAATGACACCCTCACTTCGGCGACCGGATTATCAGTTTCCTGTTTACCCACGCACCAGAAAGCCACAGGTGTAAAGCCGTGGAGCTTCATCGTATCGCGCAGATTTAAGACACCCCGCACCTCTTGATTATTAACTTCACTTTGGTAATTTCTCATCACGGCACGGCCAATATATAATCAGCCACTGCCGGAGTTACGTTAATCGTGCCGAGAAAAGTTTCCCCAATCCAAATATCCACCGCATTATTTGCCTGATAAGAAAACACATTCACTTTAATTGAAGCCGTGTTTGCCGGAATATCCACATACAGCGTATTCACCTTATCAAGGTTTCCGGTCCACTGCCCCCAAGGCTCATTCGGATACCAGCCCTGCCCCTGGAGTTTATTGGCTTCAATCGTTCCGAAATCTACGCGTTTTAATACCGAAGTATCCGCCGCCAGAAACTCCAGATACGTAAAAGCCAGCGCCAGATACCTGCCGTCGCCCGGGACAGGGGTTGTTTCCACCTGCGAATATTGGAATTTTATCCTTTTGGCGGATGTATTCTGACCGGTAAAGTATTTATTTATTACTTCAACCGAAGGCTTGGCTTCCAGTGTGGAGCTGAAGGCGCCGTATTTCAAATCGAGATCCTCCGCCCCGGCGCGGCATAAAGCAGTCGCCGGCGGATTATTCAAATCCATAAGCATCCAAAAAATCCCACCGGCAAGGTTTTCGTTATTGAAAATAATATCGGAATGGCTTGCCAGGCGGGTGACATTGCCTGATGCGCTTGCCCAGGCGTTGCCGGCGGAGGCATAGCCGTATTCCTGGTCGACTATGGGCATAGCTTTGCCGAGGCTCGCTTTTAACGTTCGGATTTTCGGCCCTAAATCAGCCGGGTCTTCGTAACGGTGGAAAGAGATAAAATCCACGAAATCCTTGGAATCCGCGGCTTTATCAATCTTCCCGAATCCAGCGGTGATAAGGTGGTTCCTGTCCAAAACACTGATATGCGCCGACATATCGCGGTAGAAGCTGAGGAGTTTGTCGTAATCCGTTCCGTATTTATCCACCAGCATATCGCCTTCGTTCATGATATCCCAGGCGGCGATGGTCGGGCTATTGCGGAAATGCGGGATTAATTCCGTGAGGTATTTTTTGGGGGTTTCGTGGTCGCCATTATCGATAAAAGCCCAGCCGGGCATATAGTCAAAAAAGCCCAGTATTACCTTTAAGTTGTATTTCGCCGCGATATTGAGAAACCGCTGGATAGAGTTTATATAAGCCATGGTCGGGTGGTAATTGGTGTAGATATCTTTGCTTTCATCCGGATTATCGGTAGAATAACCGTAATCAATAAATGTCCTGACCGTATTCGCTCCGAGCGAGGAAGCCAGGGCAAGCTCTTCATCCACTTCAACCCAATCCCATTCGGCCATGGACGCCCAGGCATAGTTCCTGGGGAAGTAATTAAAACCTTTCATGGTAAAGGCGGAATTTCCATGCATGAATTTATCGCCGCTTGTGGTTAGGAAATAATTGCCGCTGCTGCCCGTATTGATATCATGGTTTTGGCTTCCGAAGCATCCTCTAAACGCAACGGTAAAAGAAACGATTAAGAAAGCTAACAGCAGGATAATAAGCTTTAACGCGCGCTTTTTCCCCATATTAATCACTGACGATATTCCTAATAAACAGCTTTACTATATTATTTATTACAGAGAACAGCCTGCTTAATTCCGTAATTTCGAGGAACCGTCATCCCATTACTTCGGCGACCAGATGACTTGCTCCCCGATATCGCCTCCGTTGGTTGCCTGGTATATCTTGCCGCTTTCCACTTCTATCACGTAAATATTATAAGTCTTCCTGAAGGCAATCCATTTGCCGTCCGGACTCCAAGAGGGAGATAATTCCTCATCCTTGCTATCGGTCAGATTCTTAAATTCGCTCCCATCCGCTTTCATAATACAGATATCATTGGTAAAATGTCCGTGGGGCGAACACTGGACAATCACCAGGGAGCCGTCCGGAGACCAGATGAGCGGCTTTCGGTCCAAAATCTTTACATCCAATTGGGTTTTGTTGGTGCCTTCCGAATCCATGCTAAAAACCTTTACCCCTTCGCCTATCTTACTGCTGAGAAAGAGTATGCTGTCGTCTTTCGGAGAGCAAACAGGAAAATCGTCCCAGCCATCACTGTCAGTGAGCTGTTTTTCATCGCCGCCGTCTATGTCTATGCTAAAAATCCGGAAACTATTATCCCGTGAACTGCGGTAAACAAGGCGGTCACTGCCGGAAGACCAGCTGATATTTTCCGCGCCGCCTTTGCCTGAAGTCAGCTGTTTAAGGCCGGAGCCATCGGGTCGGACAACCCATATATCCGGTGGATTATAGCTTCTGGAATTTTCAGTTTTGCTTTCCACGGAAGAAGAACTGAAGGCAATCCATCTGCCGTCCGGCGACCAGACCGGTGCGCGGTCTTCGGCATCGTTTTTGGTCAGGCGGGACAGACCACGCCCGTCTATGTTTACGGTGTAGAGTTCTGTAGCCTCGCTTATGGGATGGGAATCAAAGACGAGCTTCATGCCGTCCGGCGACCAGGCGACGAAATCCTTGAAGCCGCCGGTCTTGGTGACCGGCTTGCACTTTGAGCCGTCCGGATTCATTACGTAAACCTCATACTGTCCCTCGCGGTTGGAAATGAAAGCAATCTTTCCCGGGAGCCCGGCGAGTTCGGCAACGGGCTTTTGCCTGGACTTCGCGCCGACATTGAAGCTATGCTTTTTTATTTTCCAAGCGCCCCCTTCTCTGACAAAATCCACAGAGCCTTCTCCTTCCTGGTCTCCCATCTTGCCTTCAAAGGAAAGTGTTCCTTCATCTCCGGAGATAGCCACATCCGTCACGGTCGTTTCGGTCGGCATAAAACCAATGGCCATGGACATAAGCTCCTGCGGGTCGCCCAGTTGCTCCATTTCCTTGATGGCATCCGCGGAAAGATATTTCTTTAGCTCTTTAAAGTCGCCGGATTTCATGGCTTTGCGGAAATTATCATAAAGTATTTTTAACGCGTCTTCATCGCTTGAGGGCTTTGATTCCGGTTTTGTATCTTTTTTATCCGGCTGGGGAACGGGCGGCTGGACGGGTTTGGGAGGGGCCGGAGGAGGGGTAAAATCGAACTCTTCATCAAACTTCTGCCCGGAAAACTTCCACTCACCGTCTTCCAGAACCATATAGACCGTGCCGGAAACGCTGCGTCCATTAAAGGTGCCATCCACCATCAGGCTCGCCTTTGACTGGAAGACAGAAATACCGAAGATATCAACTTGAGAGGGCGTCTTCTTTTTAAGCTCCAGAAGTTTCTGTTTTGAATCGTCTGTTTCAAGCTCGTGGCGCAGTCCGGCGGTAACACATTTCTTAACCGTTTCCAGGTTTTCTTCGGCAACGGCAGTAATGTAATCGGTATACGCTTTTTTTGCCTCGCTCTTGTCGTCACCGACGGCTTTATAGATAAAAGCACCGTTTAAAGAAATAACCGCCAAAGCGATAACCAGTGTTCTAAAAAAAGATTTCATAAAACGCTCCTTGTTTTTATTATAGCGCCTCTAACATTATTCAATAAAAGGCGTTTAGTCAAGAAAATACCGCGCGGGCGCTCTGCTCCACCGGTCGGAATAAAATCTTCAGATAAATATTATTTTTCTCTTGATAAATCTATTTTTTGAGGATATAATATATAGCAGTATTTATGGTTAATATTTCAAAGATAACCAAGAAGCGCCTGGGCGAGCTTTTGGTCTCCGAAGGCTTAGTCACCAACGACCAGGTTACCGAGGCGTTAACCGAGCAGAAAAAAGTCGGCTCGCTCCTGGGCGAGACGTTGATTAAGCTGGGTTACGTAACCGAATCCGATATCGCCGCGGCAATAGCGGCGCAATTCGGGCTGCCTTATATTGATACCTCCCGTTACACCATAGAAAAAGAGATTTTCGAACTGATTCCGGTGGATTTCATGAAGAAAAACGAGCTGATTCCGCTGGACAGAATCGGCAATATCATTACCATTGCCGTATGCGGCCCTTTGAGCGAGAAAGTCTTTGAGGAACTGGAAAAGCTTATGGGATGCGAAGCATATCTTTTTGTTTCAACTTCGTCACAAGTTCATAAAATAATAGAAGATTTTACATCAGGCGAGAAAAAGAAATAGCCCCGACACCCTTGTCGGGACTTGCAAGAGACTAATTATATGGCGAGTAATTTCAGCGGCTGGTTAAAGATGTTTCTAGTTAAGAAGAACCTGCTTACCGAGGAGCAAAAAAAAACGGCTGACGATATAACATCCAAGGATAAAAGATTATTAAGCGAAGTCCTGATAACCAATAAGTTTATTGAAGAAGAAACCTTATTAGCCTTGATTGCCAGGGAAGCGCGCATCCCACCCATAAACGTGGAAAAAGTCTTGCCGGATGAAGCGGCCCTTAAGATGATTCTGGAAAGCCAGGCGCATTCTTACGGGGTTCTTCCCGTTTCCAAAATAGGCGATATCCTTACCATTGCGGTAAGTAATCCTTTCGACATACTTAAAATAGACGACCTGAAAATAATCACCGGATGCGATATCAGGTATGTAGTGGCACTGGATTTCCGGATAGCAGAGCGAATCCGCCCGTTTTATAACCCGGAAGAACTGGCCATGGAAAAGATGCTGGAGGAAAACGAAGAGACCGACGAGGTGGAGCTTACCAAGCACCAGATGGAAGACGTGGACGTGGCATCGTTGACTGCGGCGGGAGAAGACGCACCGATTGTGAAATTCGTCAACCTGATTATTTATAAAGCACTCGAGGAAGGGGCAAGCGATATTCATATCGAGCCCTATGAAAACATGGTGGCGGTCCGTTATCGCAAAGACGGCGTGCTTCATGAAGCAATGCAGCCGCCCAAGAAGATTTTCAACGCCATCATTTCACGCGTAAAAGTAATGACTTCGCTCGATATCGCCGAACGCAGGGTTCCCCAGGACGGCAAATTCCAGATAAAGTATGAGAACCGTCAGATAGATTTCCGCGTTTCCACCCTGCCGACCATTTACGGGGAAAAGGTCGTTATGCGCGTCCTGGATTCTTCCAGCATTAATTTAGGACTGGATGTTTTAGGGTTTGAACCGCAGGCAATGAATGCATTTAAAACGGCAATTATGGCTCCTTATGGAATGATTCTGGTAACAGGCCCGACCGGAAGCGGAAAATCAACCACTTTGTATTCAGCGTTAAAAGCAATCATGTCGAATGAAGATAATATCATGACCGTGGAAGACCCGGTGGAATACCAGCTGGAAGGCGTCGGGCAGGTACCGATAAACCAAAAAAGGGGAATGACCTTTGCTTTGGCATTAAGGTCTCTTTTACGCCAGGACCCGGATAAGATAATGGTCGGAGAAATCCGCGACGGAGAAACGGCCGATATCGCGGTAAAAGCGGCGATGACCGGGCACCTGGTTTTAAGCACGCTCCATACGAACGATGCGGCTTCGGCTATCACACGCCTGGCTGATATGGGAGTTGACCCATTCCTGATTGCCTCATCAACTATCCTTCTTTCAGCGCAAAGGCTTGCCAGAAAACTATGCGAAAGATGCAAACAGCCCTTTGACCCCCTTCCGCCTCCGGAAAGATTAATCAATATCGGTTTTAAAGAAGCGGAGTGTAAAAACATTATTTATAAACCGGTCGGCTGCGCACATTGCCGTGACGGCTACAAAGGACGTTTTGCCTTCCTGGAAGCGCTTGAAATTGATGATGAAGTACGCAGGATGATTATTAAAAGCAAGTCTGTTTTTGAGATAAAGAAATATGCCGTAGATAAAGGAATGATTACCCTGCGCCGTTGCGGGGTGCTTAATATCCTAAAAGGAAAGACCTCTATTGAAGAAGTGCTGAGAATGACCGAGGCATAACCGGCCAATTACCACAGAGAAGACAAGAAAATCAAGTTTTACCGACTAACATCCAAGAAAAACCCTGTAATAACACCAGAAAACCAATAAAAAACCCCCAGCATATCGCCGGGGGATGATTGCAGAGCCTTAAGCTATGTCCGTCGCCGGAACTATATAGCCTAAGGACTCCGGAGAGGGGTTTTAATTATTCCTATATATTATATATAAGGCAAAATTCGTGCCAACCAGATAATAATTAGAGTGATATGGCGTATTTTCCGAAAGACATCCGTTCCAACACCCTGAAATATAAAGAGATACAAAATTACGCTTTTTACAAGGAAAATCGGCTGGTTATCCTACAGGCGGAAGTTTTTTCCGCCTGTACGGTAATTTCTGCCTATTTTAAGAACCTCTTTGGCTACCGCCGACATTGGCGAATATCATTTTACCGGCACTTGTCTGCAATACACTGGTCGTGGTTACGGTAAGGCGCTGGCCAATCTTATTCCCAGCACCTTCAACAACTATCATGGTGCCGTCATTTAGATAAGCAACCCCCTGCTGGTATTCTTCCCCCTGGCGGACAATCCTGACTTCCATGGTTTCACCCGGTAAAACGACGGTTTTTAGGGCATTGGTCATATCGTTCATGTTGATAACGGTAATACCCTGTACCTGCGCCACTTTATTCAGGTTAAAATCGGTAGTCATCAAACGCCCTTTGAGGTGTTTGGCAAGTTCTATAAGCTTATCGTCCGTATTTTTTATATTGGGCATTTCCACTTCGCTTATTTGCACGTCAATATTCTTGCTATCCTGCATCTTTTTAAGGATATCCAACCCATGCCTACCGCGGGTTCTTTTCAGGCGGTCGGCTGAATCGGCAATGCGTTGTAGTTCCATCAGGACAAAACGCGGGATTATCAAAGGGGCTTCGATAATTCCGGTCTCACCGATATCCGCAATACGGCCATCAATAATCACGCTGGTATCAACGATGATCGGACTCATGCCTTTTCCTTCCTTGGAAAGTTCGATAAAGGGTATCACGAACTTGAAATCATCCTTGCTGCGTATGATTGCCAGGATAGAAAGAAACGAAACCGCAAAGGTAATGGCAAAAGATAGCCATTCTTTGAAATTAGGCGTATCGGTTACCAGTTTTTGCATCCAAGGAAGCAAAAACAACGCCTGGATGAAAAGGAAAGACACGATAAACCCGAAAACCAACCCGAACATTACCACGGAAATCGTGCCGATATAACGCCTGGTGAAGAAGACCTCCCCCGTCACGAATAGCACGGCTAAAACCATGCCGATAATCAATCCGTAATAGCCGGTGGCATGGTCTGCCGGACCGGTTGAAAACAAAGAACCTATATACCAGCCGATGATTCCGCTGATAATCAAAAATATCGCTCTTAAAATATATAACATTAAACACCTCCTTGCCCTGAATCCGCCTCTGAACCGTTAATGGTTCAGGAATAGTGGTACGGGGCTTTCTAATTACATTTTCTCAAAGGGATAAAATAATTTTTGGTACTCCTCCTGCAAGTACCGATCAGTCATCCCCGCGATATAATCGCAGGTGATACGGTACTTTAACTCATCCTTTTCCAATCTTTTCTGATAACGCAAAGGCAGTTGCTTGGTATCATTTACATACGTATTGAATATCCGTTCGATAAAAAGCCTGCCTTTCCTGGTCATCCTTATCAATTGCGGATGAATATAGAAATTATCGTAAAGGAATTTCTGCAATTCCTTTTTCTGCCTTGACATCGGCTCGGAAAAACAAACCAACCTGACCGGTAATTGGCGAACCTCATCTATCGTTTTTATTTTGTGCTCTTCAAGCAGGCGTTTTGAGTTCTCTATTATATCAGTAATCTCCAGGTTAATGATATAAATAATTTTCTGGGAACGGGATATACTGGGATTATCCGTATCCAAATTTGCTTTATTTTCGGTAGAAGCCCGTTTCCAGAGTTCGAGATTTAATAAATCTTTTTCGTTAATTACTCCCGCCCTGATACCGTCATCAAGGTCATGGTTATCATAGGCGATGCTATCCGCCATATCAACGACCTGCGCTTCAAGTAAAGGCTGCCATTCCGGATGATACATAGGATTAATCTGCGGTTGGTCATAAGCCGTTTTGTGTTTAATCATGGATTCCCTGATTTCCCAGGAAAGATTCAATCCGGGGAAATGCGGGTAGCGCTGTTCGAGCAGTTCCACGACGCGAAGCCCATTGGAATTATGCTCGAAACCACCGTGGTTTTTCATCAGGTCATGAAGTGCTTCTTCTCCGGCGTGTCCGAAAGGGGTGTGTCCGATATCGTGTGACAAAGCGATGCATTCGGTGAGATCTTCGTTAAGGCCCAATGCTCTGGCAATGGTGCGGGCAAGCTGGGTGACTTCAATGGTATGAGTTAGGCGGGTGCGGTAATGGTCGCCTTCGTGGTTTACAAAGACCTGTGTTTTGTATTCGAGGCGGCGGAATGCGGTGGAATGGATAATGCGGTCACGGTCGCGCTGATATACGGTCCGGTATGAATGCTCCGGCTCAGGATACTGCCGTCCTTGGCTCAAACGGCTTTTCATTGCATAAGAAGCCAGTAATTTCTCCTCACGCTCTTCTAATAATTTACGCATATTGAATACAAAAACAGAAAAGGGGAAAATGATGGAACTTATTAGCGCACCATTTTCCCCTTGAGAAATTTATTTAGCTGCCACTAAGGCCGGATTGCTTTTCAGTGTAGCATCTATGACCGAAAGCAATTCTTTCAATTCGTCCTTTGTGGTATCGCCCATATGAGCGATACGGAAAGTGGTATCTTTGAACTTTCCGTAACCGGCGGAAATCATAAACCCTTTCTTGCCGAGTTCTTTATTAAGCTCGCCGATATTGATATTCCTGGTATTGGCAATTGTCGTCAGGGTGATTGATTCATAACCCGGTTCCGGGAACAAGCCGAATCCACCTTTTTTCGCCCATTCACGGCAGTGCATTGCCATATCTTTCACGCGGTTAAACTTATTGTCCAAGCCTTCCTTAAAGAACTTATCCAATTGGTAATTCAAGGCAAAAATATGCGGAAGCGAAGGCGTGGTCGGGGTCTGATTTTTCTCGTCAAACTTCTCGAATTCCGGGAAGCTGAAATAATAACCGCGGTTCTTGACGGTTTTGGATTTATCCAACGCTTTTTTACTGATGGAAAACACCGCGAATCCCGGCGGCAAGGCAAAGCCTTTCTGTGTACTTGAAAGGCAAACATCTATTCCCCATTTATCCACTTCTATTTTGACGCTTGCCATAGAACTTACCGCATCGACCAGGAATATCACTTCGGGATATTTTTTCATGACTTCGCCGATTTCAGGCATAGGATTCATTACGCCGGTAGAAGTTTCGTTGTGGGTTACCAATATTGCATCATATTTACCTGTTGCCAATGCCTTATCAATCATCTCCGGTTTTATCGCTTTGCCCGGGTCAACTTTCAACGAATCAGTCTCTTTGGCGTTGACTATGGCGATTTCATTCCACCTATCGCCAAATTCGCCGCAACTACAGGAAAGAATCCGCTTATCGGAACAATTCCGTACGCAGCCTTCCATAACTCCGGTAGCGGAAGATGTTGACAAAAACACCTTGTTATTAGTGTATAATAATTTCTGTAATTTAGTTTTAACCTGCCCGTGTAAATCCGTATAAGCCTTGGTGCGATGTCCAATCATGGGGGTGCTGAGACTGTTTAACACATCCGGATACACCTCGACCGGACCAGGGATAAACAACTTTATGTGCATACCAATCTCCTTTCTTAAATTATAATAGAATTTACAATATTATTATTTTAATGGCGAATTGCTGCTGGGTCAAGTAAAATAACCTTTTGTGAATATGCCGTAATAAATAGAAATCTACTTTAACATAATGTTTTTTAGTTGCTTGGCTGGCTCCATGGTTTCCCTCCGGAAATAGGGGGCCAGGTTGTAGTGTTGGTAGGATCAGGGGAATTCCATCTTCTTTCTGTAGTGCCAGTTGTATACCATTTATTAGCGTCAAGCATCGGATCTGCTCCATAAACGACCCCTTTTTCGTTTATAATGAAAACCCTATCTCCGCTTGATCCATATTGAGCCGGAGCAGCCATAAAACCAAAAACATAATTATTAGCAATTGCCACACCGGTTCCTGCGTAACAATTTTCGTTATAAACTACCGCCGCATCGTGATCTATCATTGTTTGAAGATAATATCCTGCTTTTGCTCCCAGAGTGGTGCTGATAGAATTCCAATCCTGTGTTATGCTGGCCGTTATACTATCATCCGCATGCCATGAAAAATCAGCCTTAGCCACATCCAGAGAAATATATGCCGCAGGCTGTCCTTCTTTTAACATCCTATAAAGGCCGGAAACATCATAAGTCCAAAAATCCTGTCTCCCCGTCCCGGACATGCCTGTCTGTCGCCAGGTCGCTTCGCCGGCAAAGATGGCTTTTAAGCTGCCGATAGCGGCAACTTCATTAGTTCCTTTCCTGGAAGCCAATAAATTCGGGATTGAAATCGCCGCAATAATGGCGATAATCGCCACTACAATCATCAATTCTATAAGAGTAAATCCTTCTTTACGTAACATACTAATATTACTTTTATATTAATCACTCATAACTGTCAACTAAAAAGTAAAGCCTCTTTGTATTTAAAAAGCTCTTTATTGTTTTTCATTTATTCTAACAAATGGAACTAACTTACGTATCTATTTCACCCGAAGGAGGTCAGAAAAACAGGCTTACGTGCGAGAAAGCCTATAAAAACTCTATCTTTTAGTCAATTTTATCCTTGACTTTTAGTTAATAGATGAGTATATTTAACAATATAATAGCAGATGATAAACTGCCAATAAATTAAAGGAGAAAAAATGAACCAACACAACTTAAAGCATAAAATATTATGGGAAATCTCTTTTGTTATTGCCATTTTGTTAACTATTCCGATTTTGATAAAATTAGATGTTTTTGCACAAGTTAAACCACCCCCAAACAAAGGTTCTTCACCTTTGAAACCAGCCGATACTCCTAACTTTACCAAGAAATCAATAAGCGATGTGGCCAAATTTGTTATTCCATCAACCGTGCAGATTATTAATTTAGTGGAACAAAAATCACAGTTCCAGGGAGAAAAAGGCCAATTAATACCGAGGGGCACCGGGACTGGCAGTATTATCAATAAAGAAGGTATTATTCTTACAAACTCACACGTGGTAAACGGTGCATCGGCACTTTTGGTAATGCTCTCAGACGAAAGGCAATTACCGGCAACTCTAATCGGAGAAGACGTAAAAGCAGACGTCGCTGTTATTAAAATAGATAATCCCCCAGCGGATATTATTCCGATTAAATTAGGAGATTCGGATAAACTGGAAATCGGCGATTGGGCGGTAGCTATAGGTAACCCATTCCGAATGCGTAACACCGTAACCACCGGCATTATCAGCGCCTTAAACCAGCCCCAATCCGCTGAAGTTGCCCAGGAAGACCTTCTTTATATCCAAACCGATGCCCCGATTAACCCGGGCAACAGCGGAGGCCCGCTTGTAAATATGCAGGGAGAAGTCATTGGGATAAACTCATGGATATACAACGCCGGCGCGGGCGGTTCCATCGGACTAGGATTTGCCATCCCTATTAATGCCGCAAAGGAAATCATGCAATCATTGATTACCGATAAAAAGAGTTTCCAGCGATATGTCGGGGTAGAACTCTGGCAAATAAACACCTTCTTAGCATATAGCTACAACCACAAAACACTGGATGATTTCCTGCGTGACATGAAACTTAAGGAAACCACGGGAGGCTTTGTTAAAAATGTTGAACCGGGATCTCCCGCAGCCGAAACAGGGTTAAAAGAAGGAGATGTTATCATTGAATTCGATAAGGCAAAAATAAATTCACCGCGTGAATATTCTATCGCCATATCCAAGCATAAACCGGGCGACACTGTTGATATTAAAGTTATTCAGAGCGGAGAAATCAAAACATTAAAACTAACCATCGGCAAAAAATAATTATTATAAAGGGAGCTAATTATGGGAACGCCTATAATCTATTGTTCTAAATGTCGCGAAATGATACCTCCGGCTGATATAAGCGCCGGAAAAATCATTGAAATTGACGGCAGAAATTTCTGCTATAAATGTTCCCTGGCCTTAAGCCAGGGACAAGCTTCTCCCCCATCTAAACCGGCCGTAAGGCCTCCAGCGCCGAAACAAACCCCTGCGGCAAGACCAATCTCTGCGACACAACCGGCCAAACCATCGGGTATTCGTCCCGCCGGAGTAAAGCCAACTGTTACCAGACCATTAGGCTCACCCCCAGCACTCCATAAACCAGGCGTTTTCCCGTCTACCGTAAAAGGAACATCTCGCCAAAAACCGGTAAGCGGGTTAAGAAAGCCGCAACCTTCACGAGTTGCTTCATCTGAAGAAAATGACGATTTTGAAGTCGTTGATAAAAAGCCATCTTCCAAAAAGTATCTTGTCGGCGGTATAGTTGCGGTAGTCGTAATCGCCCTGGTAGCTATTATATTTGTTTTTTCAGGAAACGATGACAAAGACAAACAAGAGAAAACCAGCAAGAAAAACCCTAAAAAAACATCCCTAACCGATGCCACGAAAAGCCCAAGCTCAAAATCTCCTGATAAATCAACAACAACCACTCCTCCTGTTAGCAAAGAAGAAGCCCTGGCTAACGCGAAAAAAGCCTTCGAGGAAATTGAAGCTTACGAATCTAAAAACCCGCTCGAAAGCAAAGAAATCCTTAAACGCATAAAAAATTCGATTGGGCTTATGGCAAATACACCTTATGAAGAACCAATAAAGAAAAAACAAACAGAACACGATGAAAAAGAGTTTATTATACGTGAAGTCAGGGACTATTACGACTCTTTCGAGGGGGCAAAAAATAAAGGGGAAACCATTGATTATGACTATTACATGAAGAATCTAACTGAGCTTAAAGAGAAAGCCGAAAAGACGACCAACAATACCGAATTGCTCAAATTTACAGACGACCAAATCGCCAAGGTTCAGGAAGGACAAAAAGGCGAAGGACTGCAAAAACTAAGCGATTTAAAAAAGAATGTAGATGAGTTTTTAGGGAAAGAATCTTTCGAAATGGCAAAATCAGAATGCAATAATTTCCCTGAAGGCTATAAAAGCGACCCTGCTATTGCCCAAGAAATAGACAAGCTCGTAGAAAAAATAAACCAGGCTGAACAAGCTTATATCAAAAAGAAAAAAGAAGAAGGCGAAGTCCTATATGACGGTGGCCAACCCGATACCTCCAAATGGATTCCATTTGGCCTGCCCCCGAAAATGGAAGTTCTCGATGACAACACTCTTTCTTTAGAAAATATAAGCGGGCAGGAAAGTTATATTTTTATGGGCGAAACTTCTTGGGTTAATTATACCGTTGAAGTAGAATATAAAGTTGTCCAGGGAGCGCTTAATATGCTGATGCGTTTTGATTACGAACCCCTTAAACAACAGCCTCCTTCCAATCCTAAACCCCCCGTTGAATACCCCTTGAAACGAACACCCGGAGATGAAAGCTGGAAAAAAATAACCTTGGGAATAAACGATAAAACGCTCACCGTTAAACAGGACGACAAACCGGAGGAAAAAAAGACGCTCAACCAAGACTCTGCCACAAACGGGGCATTTGGCTTTGCGTTACGAGCCGGTGATAAAATAATAATCAAGCGCATTAAGGTAAAAGGGATAGAATAAAAACCTCCTGCTTCGGATGTTGTATCATGCCGTATATTATGCTTAGGCGTTTCGTTTTCATAACATTAACTGCCTGTTTTGCCGGATTGCTTTTCTCTTTCGCGGCAAAGGCGGATGGCAACAATCTTTCGTTTGAACATCTTGTATTAGAAACCACTAATAAAGAAATTGACGGATGGGATGTCACGCCTGATTTAGATAACGACGGGTTCAATGAATTTATCATCCAAACCGGACGGGAACTTACCGTATACCAAATGGATAAACAAACCAATGCCGGTATTAAAACGGTTTCAACGTTTCAGATACCAAAAGATGTTTTTATTTACTATTGCACTAAATTTCCAGGAGAAAAAACAGGTGGCTTAATAGGAATAACCCCTGAAAAAATCGTTGCATTCCCTTTTTCTAATGGCCGTTTTGATAAAACTTCCAAAATTATCGCTACTATTTCAACCGCTCTTTTTAAAGGGGAAAGCCGGGTTCCCCTGATGAAAAAGTTCATTTACCCTTGTGACAACTCTCAAGAAAGTCCCTCTCTAATAATCATCCCGGATACGGAAAAGATTATCGTTGTCAAATTAGATGGCGTTAATACTGCCGGTAATAACGTTTCTACGCTTCCTGTTTCACAGGAAATCACGATATCATCAAAATCCCTTGTTAATATAGATAAAGATTTAACAAGCCCGGTCTCTTCCGTATTATATCTGCCTTTCTTTTATTTAAATGATGTAAACGGGGACCAAAAGAATGATTTAATCATTTATGCTGATAACTATATCTTCATAAACACCCAAGACGAAAACGGAAAGTTCAATCGAAATTCCTCTCACCCGCCGGAAGGAATCGATATTTCTTTGCACAGACGCAGAAAAAATGATCAACAGCGTGAATATGAAATAATTCCCGTTATAAAAGACGTTAACAATGATGGACTATCCGATATGCTAGCCTCCAACGGAAGCGAAGGAATAAGCGCAGTCTATTTGAACCGGGGGACTAACATCTTCTTTCAAAGCCAAAAGCCGGATTTCCTTAAACGAATTGATGGCTGGCTTATTTCACATGATTTAACCGATGTAAACAATGACGGAATTCCCGACCTCGTTTTAATCCTGATGCGAAAAGTCGGAGTAACCAGCGGCCTTAAAATACTTTTGGCGCACAGTGTTAACTGGGAAATGGAGGTGTATCTCGGGCGAAACACTAAAGACCCCTCTCAAATCTATACGAATGTTCCTGATTACAACCGGACTATAAATGTTCCTTTTACTCTTTCTCTAGACCCCGATGCGCTTAACTTACAAACACCGTTCCTGTTAAATTTCGATGATGATTTAAACAAAGATAAATTAAATGAGTTAATAATAAAAGAAAGTGATAGTAATATAGTATCCATCTATAACGGGAACAGCGGTGTTTTTGAAAGGGGATCAACTATCAACCTGAATTTAAAAGCGCCAATAGCGTTCACCTCCCCGCGCATTCCTTACGGTAAACCTTTTATTAATGACCTGAATCACGATGGGGAATTAGACTTTATAATTCATCAGCAGGATTTTAAAGGACAACACCACTTCTTTGAATTCTTTATAAACAAATAAAACCTTACTACTTTCCGAAAACGGTTTCTATAACATACCCCGTATCATAACTGATTCTTACAGACAGAAATATAAGACGTCCATTAAGCGTGGCTTGAAAACTCTGAGCAATGGATCTAAAAACCCTATAAACAAAACTGCGTTGCGGCTTAAAATCAGAGACAAAACCATATGCCAATTCGTAAACAAGATGGGGATAGTGGCGCTGCGACCAGGCAGCCTCTTTGCCTTTAGCATAACTCATCTTAAGGATTTTAGTCATCGTTTCAGGCAAAGGATGATAAGCCCAGGTATGAGGAACAACAACCACCTTATAACCGGCCTTACGAACCCGGTAACGCAAGTCCGGGTCAGTTCCGCTTTTTAATTCATCGCTTTCCCACCCGATATCTTTGTATAGCTGGGTCGAAATCGCCAGGCACATATGGGAAACCATATCGCTTTCGGTAATCTTATCCACTATCGGGAAATATGTCCGCGGCAACTGCCTGGCGGCTATTTTTTGAAGATAACTGGAATTAGAAGGAATGAGTTGTGAAGCTCCGGTTAAACCTATTGGATTTTGTAATTTGGGATTTGGAGTTTGGCGACCGAAGGGAGCGATTAGATTTTCTATAACCTTATTATTACCAAGCGTCACATCATCATCAATACAAACCAAATATTTCCCTTTTGCCTCCCGAACGCCTAAATTACGGGCATGCCCATTGGGCGAAACGCCTTTGATGATAATCACCTCAATATCTCCGAAAATGGTTTGATTCTTGATGTCATCCAATAATTTTGGGACATTCCCTTTGCGGTAACCATCCAGCGACGGGATAATCACGGAAACCAGAGGCTTTTCTCTACTAACAATCACTTTCACTTGTTTGTCGCAATATTTAATTAAATCATCTTTAATCCTACTACAACCAAACCATTGTTTCAATCCAGAAACAATTACTTCGTTCAAAAGGTTAATCACATATCCGATGCCATAAGAAATACGGACTGACAGGAAAACAAAATCACCCTTTATTATGGCTCTTAAATTATGCGTGATAAAACGCAATCCCCTATAGGCAAAACTTCTTTTATCCCTAAAAGAAGCGGCTGTTGCCGGAGGTGTCTCATAGATTAAATCCGGATAATACCAGAAATCATGGGCCGCACCTTTCCCCCGCTGAAAAGACGTTCGTAAAAAAGCTATTAAGCTCAAAGGAGGCGGGTGATAAACCAAAGTATTAGGAACAATCACTATTTTATAACCGGCTCGACGGACCCGATACCGTAAATCTGGGTCATCTCCATACATTAGATATTCATTTTCCTGCCCGACTTTTAAAAAAACATCTTTTCTTATCGCCATAGCCGCATGGGTAGCCATATCAGATTCTATTGGGGTCGAAATCTCCGGAAATTGTATGCGGGAAAATTCTTTTGCGCATTTCCTCTGAAACCAATTAGCATCGGGTGGAATAAGCTGAGAAGTGCCTGTTATCCCAATAGATTTATCTTTAAAGATCGGATTAACAAGATTTTCTACTACCCTATTATTTCCCAAAACAATATCATCATCAAAGAACACTATTATTTCCCCTTTGGCCTTTTGGACGCCTGCATTATGGGCTCGTGAGCAAGGGGAAACTCCCTTAACAAGAATCAATTCGAAATCCTGGAATGTCTGCTTTCTGATATCCTCTATAAGCTTAGGGACATTCCCTCCCCGGTAGCCGTCAAAAGAAGGAATAACGACGGAAACTGACGGGTTTTCTTTGCTGATAATTACTTGGACAGTTTCTTTAAACATTATTGCTTTTTAGCATGAATCACATAATGCAACCCCGCCCAACTAACCAACGGGGCAAAGTGCGCTTCCATAAATGACGCTGTTTTTATAATCAACCGGACTAAAATATCCGGGAAAAACTGCAAATAGCTTTCATGGGGCATAATTACGTTTTGCCGAAAGTTTTCTATGGAAAAACCGGCTTCTTTTAAATACCGTTTTAACTGCTTTTTGGTCGCCGGTTTGTCAAAGACCGCTTTTTCATTAGGGTTTGATTTTGGCGGAATAAACAATCTTTTTATCTTTTGGGGCAGCCAGAAAAAACCTTCCCAGAATCTGACCATAAAGCGGGACGGGGTGCTCATAAATAAGCGCCCGCCTTGCTTCAATACCCGATACATCTCTCTTATCGCCTTAGGCTTGTCAAATATATGCTCGATAACTTCAGAGGTAACGATTGCATTGAATATTCCGTCTTTAAAAGGCAATGACTCCGCATCCCCTAAAATGCCGATTATGTTGGTTTTATTTTCTTCTTTAACGCGGTAATTAAGCCAATAAATATTGGGCAGGGCTGGGTCTATCCCTATCATATTTATATTAATATTACTATATTTATTCATGATATCAAAAAGGAAATAGCCGACCCCGCATCCGACATCAAGAATCATATCATCATTTTGAGGCTTTAGCCAATCAATAATTTTACCTTTGACCCGTGAATACCGGTAATCGGCAACGTAACGCGGGTATCCGCCTGATTCCGCCCAACCGTATTCATCTTTATAATACCCCATTTTCTCGTAGCCTTTTTCAAAGACGCTTAAATCCCATTCGCCTTTTTGGGTCACTCCGGTCCTCAGGTCAATAATGCCATGGGAAATGGGATAAGAACGATGGCACAACAAACAAACCAGGGTTGGGCCTGATTTTAATTTCCCACGGCAGTTAGGGCAAACTAATATTTCTTCCGGATTCATAGCCATATATTTATTTCTTTATAAGTCCATCATACATTGCTTCCAATTCTTTAATCATCCTGGGATAGTTAAAAGATTCCTTTACCCGTTCATAGCCTTTTTGCCCCATTTTGTCCCTTAGTTCCTTGTTTTTAAGCAGTTTAATAATTGCTTGTGCTAAAGAACCGGAATCAGCCGGCGGCACTAAAATTCCCGTAATACCGTTCGATACTACTTCAGGAATACCTCCAGCTTGAGTGGCAACGATAGCTTTTTTCATTGCCATGGCTTCCAAAAGAACTACCCCCAGCCCTTCGCTTAAAGAAGGTAATACGACTAAATCAAACAATGAAGTTAATTCAGAAATGTCGTTTCTCACGCCTAAAAACAAAATAGAATTAAACACGCCTGTTCCTTTAGCTTGTTTTTCCAATATATCTCTTAAATGACCTCTGCCAACAAATATGAATTTTACACTTGAGTACTCTTTTAAAACCAAAGGAATTGCTCTTATTAAATATCGATGCCCTTTAATGGAGGAAAGATTAGCTACCGTGCCAATCACAACTGAATCATCAGTAATTCCTAATGCCTGTTTCTTTTTTATCAAAGCTGCATTATTGACAACAAAATTATCTAAATCGATATTATTATATATTACATCTATTTTAGATGGGTTAATATTTGCTTTATCTGCAAAAGATGATTTTACATATTTAGAAACAGCGATAGTTTTAGCGGTAAAACAGGAAATCATTTTTTCTGTAACTAACTCTGCTCTTGAACGTTTTTCAGTCGTATGATGCAATGTGGTAATTATTTCCGGGATACGCGCCAAAACAGCGGAAAGCCCGCCTATAACATTTGATGCCCAAAGATGAGTATGGACAATCTGAGTATGCTGTTTTCTCATCAGCCAGGCCAATTTAAAGACTAGCCAAGGTTTCCATTTCCGCAGCCCTAAAACAACTACTTTTATTCCGGCATTTTCCACATCCGGAACTAATTCCCCTCCGCCAAACAGACAGCAAACCGTGATGTTATATTTAGTTTTATCCAGATGTTTAAGGGTATTAACAAAAATAGTTGGACCACCCATTCCTAAATCATCCACAACATACATTAAATTAATCATTAGACATCTTACACAACAAGGCTTATAGTAATATTATCTCCTTTTCAGAAGGTTAGGTTCTATTGTAATCTTAATCGATTGCTCATTCTCAAATTTACTATCCCTGTAATTTGCTTGAATATCCGCTAATATTTCATTAACTCATTCCTGAATATCTCTTCAGGCAAATAATCTTTTCTATTTCTATCTAGACAGAGCCTTTACAATAAGGACAAATTAATCTCTTATTTAAATCTGATTTCATGATGTAATAATATTTATACTCTATTAATTATCATATTTTTCACATATTCCGTAAGCCCTTTATAAATAGTCCGGCGCCGTGAGCAGGGAGGAAACAACCGTCTATCAATATAGTGGCGAATCACGAATAATTTATCTACTAAGAATAATTCCAATGGATTATATAAAGAACGGTGTTTTTGCAATATCTGCCTAGCCGTTATCAAAACTTTTCCTCGCAACTTCGTCCTGGGTTTTTGTTTATGCACCCTAAAAAAAAGCAAGGGTTCGGGAAGTAATTTACCATAATACTTTTTTTCAGCAAAAGCAAGCCATAAATTCCATTCTTCAATAACCGCGATAGATGGGTCACATCCGCCTGATTCAAGATAAGCCGATTTCTTTATCAAACCGCTTCCGTTAATAGATTGCCCTAATTTAAGATGCTTCAAATTATATTCATCGTGTTTTACCAGCCCATTTATTGTGCCAAATAACGTCATATAAGTATATACAAACGTAACATTATGTTTCAACAAGACAGAAAGTGTTTTTTCTACATAAGATGGGTGGATTTTATCATCGGCATTTAAAATGACACAGTATTCACCTGTTGACGCCAAAACCCCATTATTAAAAGTCGTTCCTGCTCCCTTGTGAACCTGATTAATTAATCTCACCGGATATTTCTGCGCAACTTCTATGGTATTATCCGTTGACCCATCGCTTATCACAATAATCTCAATTGGCTTATAAGTCTGATTAAGGGCGCTTTCAATCGCCTCACTTAAATAACACCCGTAATTATAGCACGGGATAATAATACTTACTAACGGGATATTCATTCTTTTATCTAATTTGATTTACCCATTAAATACAACTGCGCGCAATATTCCGGTATTTCTTTGCCTATTTCATAAAAGGCATCAAGCGTTTCTTTATCCCATCCCATCATTTGTTGGTTAGACAATGGTTTCAAGAAAACGCCTTCGATTATTCCCGTCTTTAACCCTGCTTTTTTAATATCCGTTTGTAAGGCCATTAAGGAATAATATCGGCGATGCCCGATAAGGTAATCCTGCTTCTGAAGTTGGTCTAATCTTTTTATTAATCCCATTGCCTTACCAATTCTCCTGTGCAATGAATGGGCATTCGGGACGATGAGATGAATCCGCCCATGGGGCGCAAGCCACCTTTTCACACGCTTGAGCAATTTAACAGGGTTAGCAACATGTTCCAGAATACTTGACATTATGATATCATTAAACTTTTCTTTAGGCGTAAAATCTTCAAAGAGCGCGCAGATAAATTCCGCCTTTTTTGGGTTCACGAATTTCATGGTTTCTCTTATATATAACGGCGAACCTTCTACAACAGTGAGACCGGGAAATCGTTTAACTAATTCCTCCGTCATTACACCGCTCCCGCAACTCATCTCCAAAACAGCCGGCCCGCCTATATGCTTAAGAATAGTTTTAGCCCCGTATTTAATAAGATGATAATCAAAACTTTTCCTGCTTTTATACCAGCGGGCGTTCGCCTTCAACTTTTTATGTTCATTCATAAATATAAGTGGTAACACCGGCATTTTTGCCAGCTTCTTTATCAGCATTAGTATTCCCGATAAATAAAATATCTTTATTAGATACCCCATAAAAAGATATTATTTTCTTCAGCCCTTCGGAAGACGGTTTTGGGTTGGTTACATCTTCCTTGCTTATAATACAACTAAAGAATGAGGATAACCCAAGCCGTTTCAAACTATATTCAATCGCTCTTTTAGTATTGGAAGAAAATATCGCCATATTCGGCACATACCGTTTCTTGATAAATCCAATCATTTCCTGTTTTAGATTGCCTGTTTTCACCCCGTTTATCTCTTCATCCGCAATCATATTAATCAGTTTAGAATAAGCATCTTGCCCGAATTTATTCTTTATTAATATCAGGCTTTCATCTAATCGGTTGAAATCGCAATCATAATTATATTCTTTCAGGGTGCGCCGATGAAGTCTTTCTTTAAGGCAAGCCCAGTCTACATCCAAATCAATAATGGTTCCGTCAAGGTCAAATACGATAAGTTTTATATTTTCCGGGATTTCCATCTCTCGCCTTTCACTAATATCGGGCCTTTATCCGGGAGACGAATCCAGTATAGATTTTCCGGCAAGGCGTTATATTGCTTTAATTGGGGCAGTTTCTCTCCATAGGCAAGTTTAACATAATAATAAGGCATATTAACGCCTGCCAGGGAAAAGAAATTACTGGTGGTGAAAAACCTGCCGGCATTAACTTCTGTTACGCAGGGCATTCCCTTCTCGTTTTCCTTCATATCCACGCAAAAAACACCGGTCGCCTTCTTATCTATGCCCAGGATAGCCCTCGCCGCAATCCGGTTAACATCGCGCCGATGGACAGTCGCCGCTACGGATGGGCTGGAAGATTGCCCGCTGGGAAAGAGATTTCCCATATAATACTCTAATCTTGACCGTGCCTGGGAAGTAACCAGTTTTCCATCCTTCCATAAGCTCTGAAAGGCAAATTCCCGTCCCGGCAGGTATTCCGCCAGCATAAAATCCTTTGATTCCAGCCGTTTCGTAGCACGCCAGTAATGTATCCACTCCTTAGCTTGCCTGAAAGACCGGACGGGCAAAGCCGCCTTGGAACCGGCTCCCTTTATTGCCCTTAACCAAACCACTTCATTTCTCTTCTGCAGCTTTTTCATTATATCGGGAATATCTTCAATCCTGCCTATTTGATAAGAAAGGGGAATCGGTATTTTATTACGGCTTAAAATTACATTGGTTGCTAATTTACTGCGGCAAACCCGAAGCGTCTCCTTTGCCGGTAAAAACACCCGTGCGGAAACTTTCTCCCTGTTTTCGGAAATAATATCCAATTCTATATCCGGCTGGGTATGAACCATCTCTATCTTTTCTTTTTCAATCAGCCCGTTAAGTTTATCCATATAATCGGGTTCGTTATAGTAAGGCAGGATATAACCTTTATCAATCCGGGGCAGCTCCAGATGCCACCGGTTAATATCGCCCCCCACGATATAAAACGATTCTTTAGACATTCTTAGAGACTCTATAAAATTAATTCCAGCCGACCCGCCTGCGCCGGTAACTAAAATACGTTTCATAAGCTTTTCTCCTGTTTACGAAACACTAAATTTTGCCATTACCTTTTCCAGCCATGGCAAACGGTTTTGGAATAACAGCAAAACATCCATTTTATCCAACGGCTTAATGTAACAAAGCGCGATAAAGTATCCGCCCCAGAATAATACCGCCTGGATTATCAAAACGACTCCGGCAGTAATACGGGCAGATTCAATGGATAATTGATTGGATAAAGCGGGCAAAAACCACAACGGCATCCCTAAAACAAGGCACAACATTGTTGTTTTCAGAAAGGTGGTTTTGATAAAATAACCCATCGGCAAATGGATTATCTGATGCATTCTTCTAAAGTAATAAAAGGAAGCAATAAACCAGGATGCCATTGTTCCTAAAGCCGCTCCTAACAAGCCGAATTTAATAATGAAGAAAACGCTTAAAGGAAGGTTAATCAGGACATTGATTAAACCCGCATGCATCTCTACTTCCGGATGCCCGATTCCACGCAAAAGCTGGTTGCCGATTCCTCCGGCTAAGACGGAAGCAAGATGCCCGATAGCAAGCAGTTGGGCAATGCGAACGGAATCCTCATACCCTTCCCCCATCCAGACCATCATTATCTGCGAGGCGGACACAATCACGAAGGTAAAAAACGGCAGGGCGATTAATGAAAGATATTTACTGGTCCGTTTATAGCCTTCGATTAATTTTTCCCGCTCACCCCGCCCATCCACCTCTGAAAAAGCAGGCAGTAAAACAGAAGCAGGCAACGTAACGATTCCCTTTACCGTTCCGGTTAGGCAGTTTCCCAATTGGTAAAAAGTCACCAAGCCTATCGGCAAAAAATATCCTATTAATAATTTATCTACGCTAAGGGTTATCATTGAATATATGGAGGCGAGCTGGATTTTATAGCCGAATGTAATCAGGCGTTTAAACATATCTCCTTTTGACATTAAAAAACCGAAGCGGAAAGAAGGCAAAACCCTAAACGAGATTATGAAATTTACCAAGCCGCCCAACAAAACAATTATTATCCTGTTAAGCATTAATCCCGCCAATCCGTATCCCATCTCTAAAAACAATATCGTTCCGATAATATTGGGGAAAGAAACCGCGACGCTTACTTTGCTTGAAATATCCATTCTCTGTAACCCCATCGGGACGCTCTCAAAAACCGCTGAAACATTTACTAAAGCCATTGAAATCATTCCAAGCATTAACACCAACCGGGCTTCACCGGCTAATTCCTGAGGGATTTTGAAAATGCCCAGTAACGGGCCGATAAGCAAAAAAGCCGCGCCGGTTATCACTATTCCGAATATGAGGTAAAAAACAAATCCGGTATTAACAACCTGGTTGATTTTATCATCTTCTTTCCGGGCATAATATTCAGAAATATACTTTATGAATGAAGACCGGATTCCAAAATCCAATAATCCGAAATAACCGGTCAAGACTCCGACAATCGCCCAGACTCCGAAACGCTCTACCCCGATACGATTAATGATATACGGGGTCAACCCAAGCATGACCAGCATACCCCAAAACTGTCCGATTAAGTTATAAACGGTATTGCGAAACACCTTTCGTGATAGGCTCTGTTCCATGATTTTTATATTATCTAATTATTCTTTAAAATACAACCATTTTATACAACAGTGTAACCTTAAAAAGATTATAGCGCCTGTCTTTTACGGGCATAGACGGTGATAAAATCCCACCTTTTTAACAGCTTTATCGCCAAGCCATGCACAATCGGGCGCGCCCAATTCAGGTATTTTATTGCCTTGAGCAACGGATTCGGGCGTGTTTTGCCCTCCGCGCCCTTATTTAATAATCCCGTCCCGCCTTCTCTGACAGACTTAATGATTCCGAATCCGTTTTCGGAAAGCAGTTTGGTTAAGGTTTCTTTGGAGAAGTGATATAGATGAATCTTGGGAACTAAATTCACCCAGCGTTCCTTCATCCGGCGGGCATTGCCGGAATTGATATCCGGAACGGTTATCACCAAAAGCCCGTCCGCTTTTAAAAGGCGCGCCGCTTTTTGGATAGCCTGCTTGGGCAAAGGCAGATGCTCCAGGACATGATACATCGCGATAACATCAAAAAAGCTATCAGGGAAAGAAGCATCTTCAAGATTGCCGGTAACGACGTTTAATCCCAATTTATTCCGTGCATAATCAGATGCCCAGGGAGATATTTCCACCCCATAAGGCTCCCAGCCGTATTCCCGGGCGACATCGAGGAATCCGCCTGTGGCACAGCCGATTTCCAGTATTTTCCCGGAACGCTTGAATTTCATTATGCCTCTTAACCGCCTTTGGGCATCGGCGTAGAAAAGCTCTTTGTTTTGGATGTAATCGAAGCTGGGAACATCCGGCGAGGACTGGTTCCTGAAATAATCCTCCGAATAAAGACGGGCGCGCTCGTCATCAGACAGGCGCGGATTGGTGTAGACCAGGCCGCATTTAAGGCAACGGACGACCTTTAAATCGGATATGGTATAGACCGCTTCCGCCTTATCCGCTCCACAGAGCGCACAGGAAACATATTCCATATATGATTTTATCGGGTTATCCCATAAGGAGCGTTAGGGATACTTGGCATAGAAAAATATCCCGCCTTGCGACCAGAGGCTATAGTCCACGAAGTGGGAAGTCCCCGTAGGTGGCGGGGACGGCTAAAACGCATATATTCGTTTGCATCTCAATTAAATGAGGTTTCAAAGGCAGGGGGGTGGTGCTACTCCCCCCTCAACTTAGGGCTAACTACTCATAAATACGGTGAGACCCCATCTCAAATGCGGAGGGACTCCATGGCAAATGCGGAGGGACTCCATCTTAAATGCGGTGATGCCCCATCTCAGATGCGGTGAGACCCCATCTCAAATGCAGAGAGACTCCATCTTAAATGCGGAGAGACCCCATCCCAAATGCGGAGGGACTCCATTCCAAATCCAGAGAGACCCCATCTTAAATGCGGAGAGGCTCCATGGCAAATGCGGTGGGACTCCATCTTAGATGCGGAGGGACTCCATGATAGTAACGGTGGTATAGCCCTATCCAAAAATGAATTCCAGAAAACGAGACTTGCTTGCAGTGAGGAACGAATCCAACCGAATATAGGCGATACACCACGGGAAAATCAAGCATTAGAAGATGTGGGAGGCGGTACGCTTTCGGATACCATTATATTAATTAAAACTTTTGTTTATCTCTACAAATAGAGGGATAAAACTCTCGGAAGCCTTAACAGAGCCATTTAACAACGAATTAGCATAATGAATTGCGACACCATTTTTATTAAAGTCTTTAGATAATTTCAGTTTAAAGTACTGCATTAGTTTTCTTCCTAATGTCCAATTGCTATCGATGCTTAATGAGCAATCATTAAATTTATCAGGTGTTATAGGAGTAAACCAATCAAATCCCTGATAAAAATCATTTACTGATTTTATATAGATGTCTATGCCGACAAGGTCTTCTATTGATTCGTTTTGATTAGAAGAACCCGTAATTTGATTAATTTCAATAGTTGGAGTGTGGCATTTTTCAGCTACTTTAATCATATCTTTATTTCCATCATCGCTATCACATAGAACAATTGACTTTTTGTTCTGACTACTAGCCGTTTTCAGGAATGGTTCTAAAGCCGCACCATCGTTACATGGAATAATGCTTATTTTAGTTAAATCAAGATGCGTTTTCCCATTAGACTTAAAATAATCCGAAATATTAGCTAAAATTACCTGATCTGATATGCCCTCAACAAAAATATTCTGTTCTCCCAGAAAACCTAAATCGCCAAAGGAAACCCCAATAGACACTTTTAGAGGATCCCATATATTAAGAAATTTATTTTCATCCCTTGGCGCATAGGGCTTATTATCAATCTTAGTCGCTTTGGTTTTAGGATTTCTGGTAAACAATCTAATCCGTTGCGGGAAATTCCAATCTATCATAAAAGGAGAATGGGTAGAATATGCAACTTGATGTTTCTGTGACAATTCATTTAGCATCTTTACAACAATGCGTTGTGCGTTAGGATGCAAATTACAGGCTGGCTCATCAAATAAAACAATGGTCTGATTTTCTAATTTTTGGATAAACAAATATTCTATAACAAACGTTAAAAACCAATTGAGACCTGTCCCGTAATAGCGCAGTTTATTCTCGTCTCGTATCTGTGCTGTTAGAAGAAAACTATTTCTCTTGTAACTGGATTCTTTACTGTGACTATTCCCCGCTAGCCTAATCTCGAAAGTAAGATCTGCAGGATCCCTCCACCACTTTTGCAAAACACCTGTTATTTTTTCAGATAATTCCTTTAATTTTTGTTCTATTTCCTCTTGAGTAAGATTTAATGGCCTTAGCCGTGGTGAATTATGCTTCGTAGTTTCAGCCCACGGCGCATCTACATTGTGGTTTGCTCTAATGTTAGCTTTTAAATCTACAATTGAAAGCAGTAATTTTTCCGTAGTAAAAGGCATAAATTCACTAGGTTGATCAGATAGAGGGGTTTCTGTAATGCATGGACCTGTTTCATAAAATTGTGCTTCAAATAGTTCATTTAGTGCAACTTTTTCAGAAAGATTAATATATCTTATCTTTGGCAAAACAGATTGTTCAAAGTTTCTCATATCTTCTGTAATAGCCGGAAACTCTGTATTATCTTCATAGATATTGATATTTTCTGTATCGGCTAATAAAGAATATGATTGGTTTTTAGGTATATCCGAACGATGCTGATAACAAATTGTAATTAGTTTTGGTTTTTTATTCCCTAATAGTTGAGTGAACTTATCGTTTTTGATATCCTTATCTTCAACTACCCACAATGAATTAAATCTTATACTGTTTGGATCTGCATTTTTTAACTGGCTTATATCCCAACCGGCCATGCCACCGTTTTTTATGTATTGGTCAAATAATCGGTGAAGTATGCTCGTTTTTCCTGTATCATTCTTGCCAATAAGAACTGTTACATAAGGATCAAAAGATAAAGACTGATTTATAAAATGTCTAAATTGATGTAGTTTTATTTCTTTTACTTTCATCTCAAGTTTTTCCTGTTAACAGTCACCGTCCTTTCAGTACTCAGTTTATTGTCATTAGAGCATATCACTTATCCCTAACGAGGTCAAGAGATAAAACCGAGACGACACAAACAAAGCTTAAAAGATTAATAGTTTCAGGATTAAAGGGAACAGGCAGTAAATGACCAGTTTCCAACCCCGATATTCATCGGGGCGGGTGAACAATGACCAATGAAAGAGGATGTAAAGATGAATATAAACGAGCTGGAGGAGAAATATGAGAAATTTTCATGGAATTCCAAGATTTTAGGTCAGATTTCACCTCCTCGTGCAAATAACACTATAGCTGGGGGCGGCAAGAAAGCCCGCCTAACGGCGAGGCAGGTAGTGAGCAGCGAGTAGCGGGCAGTGAGGATGACGGGTAATGAGGATGCCGGAAAAGACCGGATATTTTTAAGATTCTTTGTTACTTTAGCCGGTTTTTGGACTGTATAAGTGGAGGGAAGGGTTAGAAATAACCAATTCCCAAATAACAATGACCAATTAAATAGAAAGGAAATATGAAGAATTTTAAAGGGATTCCGATTTTCCATGTAACATTCGGCGTTCCTGACCTATATACCTTATGAAGGGAGGTAAGAGACAAAATGATTAGGAGATTAAGAAAAATGATATATTTTCATAGAATTCCAAGATTTTACCGCAAAAGGCAGGGGGGTCAAGCGAATAATAGTATGGAGGGACGGTGAACCACGAAGGGTTCACCGCAAGTATCCCTTAAATGGAGGTAAATATGAATATAAAGCGATTAAATAAGGAATTGTCAGTCAGCCGACCGTATCAGCAAGACGGAGGTGTCTGTAAAAGCGTTGTGTGCCAGGTGTCCTGCGTTTGGCGCCAGACGCAAGCCCCAAGACGTATGACGCAACAGGACGTTTTACCGGTTAGCTGGCGTAACAAGAAAGTGGGGATAGTTTTATGACAAACATACTGTTTGATGTAAAGCTGGAAATACCTGCTTTGTACAAGCCTGCCGGCGATGTCGCCCAAAAGTGGGCGCAGAACCTGGCGGAGCAGGCGGAACTGGTGGAAAACCGGCTTATGAAGGCATTGCCCGACGAAGCCAGTTTTCAGGAGAAGCTTGCCACTCCGGCCGCGGAGCAATGGCCCGCCTTTATGTCCGATACCTATCGGACCAAAAGAGGCCGTGTTAAGCAGTCGGTAGTCAAGACCTTTGCCAAGAATATTCAGAACGCGTATGACAGCTGGGTGAAGCGTATCAGCCGCGTATTTGAAGTGACTGACGGGGTCAAGGCCAAAAGGTTCAAGGATGCAGTGCTTGATTCGCAGGAACGGGTTGCCGATGTCTTACGCAAGAAAGCCTTGCGTCTAACCGGCGACCGGGTTCACGGAATCGGCGCGGCAGCCATTGCCTGTTTCTGGATGACCGGCGAGCCGACCATAGCGGGTAAACTGCGTCAGGGAGACCAATTGATTGATGGTAATCCTTACCGGATTTGCCGGGAGGAGTTTATCCAGTCATTCAGGTCCGCCTTGATGAATCGCCTGATTCAAGCCGGGATGCTGATATCCAATACGGAATACGATACCGCGGTTATCAGCGCTCAGAACTCTGTCACCAATAATTTGGTGCAGGGGATGATTGACCCGTCTTTGGGTTTGATGTCCTTCACTCCGGGGGGAGATTCACGCGTGGATTTCCTCGTGGATGGTGATGGGATTTTCAAACTCCATCTCAAGGCGACGCAGGTATAGCCCTGTAGCGGGGCTAAGCCAGTGGATTAGGGGGCGACCTTCGGGTCGCCCTCTTCTCTTTTAGGTTGACTCTATTCCTTCAACTTTAACCGGTTGTTCAGACTTGCCTATTTCCAGGTTTCTTGCCACCATTACCAATCCAGTGACAAACCAAAACGGGACCATGGTTCGTATCGTATAAAAATTGGTCACGGCAATCCCTTGTATCATCAAACCTATCAATAAACACATAAAACCCAATGATAAACCCTTGTTATAAGAATCCATTGTATCGCGATAAAACCCCGCGGCGCTTCCAAACAGCCTGAATAACAGCCAGATAAACAACCCCAAACCGATTACCCCCATGTAAACGAGGTCAAGCACATATTGATTATCCACCCAGGCAAGGTCAACCGAGCCTAACCCATGCCCAATAACCGGATTTTTAGATATTTTATTTTCCCATGCTTCCTTCCAGGCGTCCCACCGCGCATCCCATGACGGGTTTATCCCTCTTTCCTGAACGCCCCGGATACTGTGAATCGTTTCCACTATTTGCGGAGGAAACAGGTATTGCATAAAACTTATAAGGAGAATCGGGATAATCAGGAGGTAATACCGGCGTGCCAAGAGGCTAAAAATAATAAACCCGGCGAATATGGCTGAGTATGATGAACGCGAGCGGGTCAACACAACCGCAATAAGCGAGAGGATAATCAAGCCGAGCAAACCCGTTTTAGATGAAAATTTCATCGGCCGGTATTTAAAGAGAAAACCCAACGCAATGAATATGATGATGATAAAAAAACCGCCCAGGATGTTCGCCTGCGAACGCCTGAAAGGGCCCGATATCCTTATGCGGGACAAATCCATTTCCGGCGAGAGAATTGTATATTCAACGATTCCCCAGAGCGCCACGATAATCGAGGCGACCATAAGAATGGCTATCCCGGTTTTAATTTCCTTTTCCGTCTTTATATTCGTGATGACCATGAAAAAGACCACGAAATATTCCAGCTTTTTCATGACGTAAAAGAAACCGGTTGCCAGTGGAACGCTTCCCACCAAAGCGCCGTGCAACGTGGTAAAAACCATGACAAAGGAAAGAATAATAACCAGCGTATTTACCGGCGTATGGGGAATAAGTATTTCCTGCCGTTTGGCGACCAAGCGGGCAAACCATCCAACCGAAATCAGGACAATCAGGATATCTTCCGGCCGGATGCCGATATCACGCTTGGCAGCAGTCATGCCGGTGCCCACCGCACCTATAGAAATTTCCGGAAAAAAGAGGGTGATGAGAACAAAATAAACCCCAATATTTGGATATAAAAAAGATACGGTTCCCAATACAGCGCCACAGGCCAATGCCAAGCCGATTTCAGGTGAAATTAAAACGATGCTCTGGGCAACATATATTCCACCCATTGCCAGGAAAATAGCAGGCAGGATATATTTGACGAGATTTCGCATGTGATAAGTTGATAGGCTTATAAGTTGCTAAGTTGATAAGATAACATATCCACCCGTATTAACTTGGAGCGTTTAACAAAATGAATAATGTGATTGCTTCGTCCTCCGATATCCATCGGATTCCTCGCAATGACCGTCATTGCGAGCGGCCCCGCGCAGCGGAGAAGCGTGGCAATCTCATTTTGTTACAAAATTATTATCAACTTACTTTCTTATTAACTTATAAGCTTTGCCTATTTAGAATCAAGCGCATCCGACGTCGCCAGCTTAAGCTCCCCGACTTCCTTTTCAATCCGGTTCAAAATGGTGTTTTCCCTGATAAGCTTGGCAACGGATTCGATATCATGGTAAAGGACTTTGTCATCTTCCAGGAATTTCACTAATTTCCTGATTTCTTCGTAAGCAATCCTGGTTCCTTTGCCGGGCTTCAGGCCTTTCCGGAAATCCATCGCCTGGGCGGCGGCCATCATCTCTATGGCGATGACACCGATTAAATTAGTAAGCATCTCACGGGCTTTATGGGCGGCAATCGGCCCCATGGAAACATAATCTTCCTGGTCGGCAGAAACCGAAATGGAATCCACGCAAGCAGGATGCGCAAAGACTTTACACTCGGAAACCAAAGCGGCCGCCGTGTATTGGGCAACCATGAGCCCGGAGTTCAAGCCTTTGCCTTCAACCAGGAAATCCGGTAATCCGGAAAGCACCGGGTTAAGCATGCGGTTGGTATGGCGTTCGCTCAATCCACCGACAAAAGTCAATACCATGCCGAGGAAATCCATAGCCGCGGCAACGGGCTGGCCGTGGAAGTTTCCGCCGGTTAAGGAAATCTTATCATCAACAAAGAACAACGGGTTATCAGCCCCGGCATTCATTTCTATTTCAATCTGGTCCCTGACGTATTCCAAGGCATCCATTGCCGGACCGATTACCTGCGGAGTGCAACGCAAGCTATATCCATCCTGGACTTTAGCCGAACGCTGTGCCAGGATTTCACTTTCCGCAACCAGGGTGCGGATATTGGCGGCAACCGAATTCTGCCCCAAAAACGGCCTGACCCGATGCAAACGAGAATCAAAGGCTTTCAAGACGCTTTGCAAAACATCTATGGTCATAGCGCTGGCAATCTGTGCATTCTTCAAAACCCGTTCGGCATCATAGATAATCAGCGCGCTCCAGCCGGTCATCATCTGCGAGCCGTTAATTAAACCCAATCCTTCTTTGTAAGTCAACTGCACCGGCTTTAATCCGGCGGCTTTCAGGGCATCGCCGCCTTTCATCCTTTTACCGTTGTAAATAGCTTCGCCTTCGCCCATCACGACTTCAGCCATCTGGGACATGGGCGAGAGGTCTCCGCTTGTGCCGACCGAGCCTTTCTTATTAATTAAAGGAATGACATTATGGTTAATCATCCCTATCAAAGTCATCAAGGTAGAATAACGCGTGGCAGAATACCCCTTGGAAATGACATTGGCACGCAACAGCATTGCCGCGCGGACTTCCGCTTCCGGCATCCATTCGCCGTAACCGGCGGCATGGCTGTAAACGATGCGCTTTTGGAGTTCTTCGGATTGTTCTTTGGATATCCTTATACGGGCAAATTCGCCAATACCGGTGGTTATTCCGTAAAGGGCTTCGCCTTTATTAACCAAATCTAACACCAATTGGGCGCTGGCATCCACCTTTTTCTTTGCCTCGGGGGTTACTTCCACCTTGGCATATTCACGGGCAACCTTGTGGACTTGCTCAACGGTCAAATGTTCTCCATCAATCCTTACAATTTCCCCGCTATTTTTCGGCACATCACTTTGCTTTGCTGGCATACTCTTTTGCCTCTCTTTCTAAGTTAAACTATTCAGTTAATTTCCAGCCACACTCCAATATCTCCCGCCCGGCCCGGTTATTGTTGTCGGGTCGTCTCCCGGCCAGCGCAGAATAATTTTATCAATATCACTGCCCGGATCTATCGCGTAAACTATCCCAAGTTCATTAATAATAAACACCCTCGTTCCGGTTTTTCCGTATTCAGCCGGATAAGCCACGAAGGCAAATTTATACTGGTTAGAGTGTTTATATCCATCCTCATCCGGGTCTTGCTGGTACAATTTGCCTTCTGTATCATATTTCATCGCTTCAAATAAGTACCCGGCTTTAGGCACAAATTGGGGGATTTCCACAATCTTCCTGTTGCCAGCCTTGCCTCTTTTACCTTTCATATAAGGCGTCCCATCGGCTCTTGCCAAATCAATGCTGATAAAAGCGGAAGGGGATTCATCATCTTCCCGGCACATACGGTATAAACAGGAAACGTCCTTGGTCCAATAATCCTGAATATCATTCCCGTCAACATCCATCATCCGCCAGGTTACCTCAGCCGCCATCATTGTTTTAAGAGACGCAATTGCCGTTGTTTCATTGGCTACCTGCCTTGAAGAAAGCAGGTTTGGAATAGCGATAGCGGCAATTATCGCCATTCCGGCAACAGAGACAGGTTCAATTCCTATACCGGAGCGGACCTCGATTTTGATTCCATCGTTATCGCTGGAGCAAGCCAATATTACCTGCCCCAGGTAACGGGCGATTGTCTCGCCGGTAGGGAATTTATTGAAGTCTACAAATTCGGGCCATTTCCCCCTCGCCAGTTTTTTAAAGATATCCTGAAAATTCTGGCCGACCGAAAATATACTGTCATAATACGGCCTAAAAAAACGAGCGGCATCTATATACATAAGCGCCCGGCTTGCCGGATTGATGTTTTTCGCCAAATACTCGAATGCCTCGTTCTTATCAATGGAGTTAAACCCCTGTTCCATCCGCATAATCAGCCTTTTTATCGGGTGCATTGAACCCGACGCAAAAACAATATTATCTTTAATAAAATATATGACCGTTTTGTTAAATCCCTGTATCTCATCCAACTCATCCAACAAACCATGGTAGCGATTCGCCAGTGGCATTTTAACGGTTTCGAAACGCAGGTAATTTATTTTTGTCCCGTGGAAAGTAATTTCCTCCAAAGAACCATTCAAGTTATTTGCTAAAGACCTGGCGCATTGCTCAAACTTGCCTTTGTCTTTTAATTCCGCAATGAAAACGCCATCGGGCAGCAATCCACCGCCTTCAGGGAATATCCCATAAGAAATCATTTCACTGCCGAAATTGGCAAGGAAATCATCCGCCATGGAAAAACCGACTTTTTTATTCAATTCTGCCAGGAAGCCATCTACCTTACCGGAAATCGGAGGGAGAACCTTGCAAATATTAACGAGTTCACTCCAAGTTTCTTTCAGGTCAATATTTACACGGGAATAGGAAACCGCATCGGCGGGGATATACTTGGATAATTTATCGGTCTTTGGACTTAACGACAAAATCTTAGGTAACCCCTTGAGAGTCCCGCTTGTTGCGATAAAGACATTTTCCTTTATCATCCCATCCGGTAAAAACTCCATTGAACCTCCAAGCGCATCCATATTATAAACGCCCAAACCGTCCATAGCCTTTCTAATACCTTCGGGGACAAGCACGTTATATCTTTTAATGATTTCTTTTATATTGCAATAAACGAATAAATCCTCATTACCGCCGTTTACTTTGCCGTGAACCCTGGAAAAAAGCGCGTCTGCGCTCAAGCCATTTGCTTGTTTTTCCACGTAGCATGTAATAATTTTCTCCAATCTCTCTTTTTGCGAGGTTACCACCAAAAGAGTATCCAGAAAAGCATAATGCATCAGGCTCCATCTATCTCCGAAAGAAGTCACTTCAATCTCTTTAATCTTCGAGACTTCTTCTTTTATATCCGCATCGCCTTCTTTTGCTTTTTTCTGGATATGCTTGATCGCATCAATCATTTTATCCTTATACTGACCGGCATTAATCGAAAAAACGACATCCGGCATGCCGGGATTAATCGGGGATGGAATATCAATTATAGCAATCGCCGCCTGGGAATGGAAAAGATTTATAGCGTTTTCAATAGTTAATCCGGTTGCATCTTGAAATTTATTTTTAGCCTCATCCAATTTTTCCTTCACTGGACCCTTATTAAGCATATCCATAAACGGCTTAACGGCAAACTGCACTTCTTCATCTTTCCACAAAGCATAGAGATTGGTATTCTTGAACCGCTCCCGCATCAATGAAACATCAGGGAAAGAAATAATGAAAAGAGTGTTATTAGGCAGATATTTTTCAATGGCTAAGTCGGGATTATTTCTGGCAGGGGTTCCCGCCGAATAGCCGGAACGGACAGTATACATAACTGCCGCAAAACCAACAGCAATAAGCACAACGATGATGAGTATCAATAAAGCACTTCCTTGCCTTTTCATAACCATATCCTCCAATATAAGCGACTAATTAAATTATTATCTAACTAAATAACCGTGCTTGTGTCAAGAATTACCCACGCCTCCTATCTTGCTTAACCGCGTGGTTTTATAGTTTCATGATGAACTATATACTGCCGTAATTGTTTTATATTTACCTCTGCGCCGAGTCCGGCATTGGTTGGTATCTTAATGGTCCCATCAGATTGAAGGGCAATTGGAGGGCTAATAATATCTTTTTCATAAAACCTGGCGCTGGCCGAAATATCCGGCGGTAATGTAAAACCGGGAAGGCTGGCTAACGCAATATTATGCAATCTGCCGATACCGCTCTCCAAAAGCCCGCCGCACCAGACCGGGATTTTATTTTTACGACAGAAATCATGGATTTTAATCGCTTCTATCGGACCGCCGACTCTCGCCTGCTTGATATTGATAATTCTACAACTTTTTAATTTAATCGCCTGCTCGGCATCGTGATACGATTTAATACTTTCGTCCAGGCATATCGGGGTTTGAAGTTCCCTCTGCAATTCTGCATGATCAACTATATCGTTATAAAAAAGAGGCTGTTCTATCATCAAGAGATTATATTTATCCAGTTTCTTCAATAATTTCCGGTCAGATAATTTATAAGCTCCATTAGCGTCAACAGCCAGTAGTATCTTAGGAAATCGTTTTCGGATGGCAGGAATGATATTCACATCCCAACCAGGTTTTATTTTAACTTTAATACGCTTATAACCTTGGGTTAAGGCGTTTTCAACCCGTTTAATTAATTCGTTAGCGCTATCCTGTATCCCTAAACTAATTCCGGATGGTATATATTTACGAATCCCGCCCTCCAATGTTCTGTTAGAGGAGCCAATGGCCGATTCGCCATATAATTTAGCCAGCGGCATTTTCCGTTTCCGGGCAATCAGGTCGTACAAAGCCATAATCACACCCGCCTTTGCCATATTATGCCCGCGGATATAGCTGAAAACAGATGTCAGATTTCCGATGTCAGAATAAACTTTGCCTAAAATTATCGGGGCAAGAAAATCCTTGATAATATATTTAGCCGTAGTTACGGTTTCGGATGAATAATACGGCTGAGCCGATGCTGGACATTCTCCCCATCCGACTAAATCACCGCCGGTAACTTTAATAATCAAAGTTTCCTGGTGATAGACCCTGCCAAAACTTGTTTCGAAATGGGAAGCCAAAGGCATTTTCAAGTGAGACATGTCTATTCTGTCTATTTGCATATTTATCCCCTGCTAAAAGCGTTTTTAATCAGGTGTATTTCTATAGCACCGATTACCGGCTCTTTTAAAGTAATCGCCACGACATCAAAACGGCAAGGCGTTTCCGGTGAGATTTTCTTGCGCATAAGATAATAACGAGCCGTATTGATAATCTGCTTTTGTTTGTGTTTGATAACGGATTCTTCCGGAATGCCAAATTCATCACTGCTTCTCGTTTTTACTTCCACAAAACAAATGGTTTTCTCGTTATAACCAATAATATCAATTTCACCCAATTTAGTGCGGAAATTCCGTTCGATAATCCTATAGCCGTTTTTCTTCAGGTGTTTCAGCGCTAATTCTTCGCCTGTGGCGCCGAGTAATTGCTTATTGTTTTTTGTCATAGTTTATTCTCAGTCACCGATTTTTCCGAGGGAGACTGCAACGGCTTTAACTGGTTCGGCGGGATAAGCAACCCGCCGGAAATAAGTATCCGTATCGCTTCATCTACAGAGATAGAAAGAGGAATAACCTGTTCTGACGGAATAAAAGCCGTCCATCCGGTAAATGGAGTAGGCGAAGTCGGCAAAAACACCGTTATTGTCTTTTTCCCCACGGTGTCACTGATGTCTTTCAGGCCGTCAGAAGTAATAAAACCTATTTGGTAAATTCCCTGCCTGGGATATTCAACCGCCACTACTTTTTGGAATTTTACTTTCTTGTCATCAGAAACAAATATATCAGCTATCTGTTTGGCATATGGATATATGGAATTTATTACCGGAAACCGTGACAGGATGAATTTCTCGACACCCCTCAAAATAGTTCTCCCTAAAAAGGTTGCCATCATATATCCAACGAAAAAAATGACTATTATTGCCAGAGGAAAACCGACCAAGGCAATCATTACCGCATTATTCATCACATTATCCATCGGAATCCCAAAAATAAAACAAACCAATAACAAAACGCCGCGGCCTAAAGGTTGCGCGATATAATAATACATAAACCTAAAAGCCAATACTATGACAAAAATAGTAATCATGGTCGGCAAAAGCGCCCCAAGACCGGTTATAAACATGTTTTTCTTTTCCTTGATATCTGCCATTTTATTCCCTTCCTATCCTTTTATTACTCCTAATGGTTTAAACTTTGCTACTTTTTTGCTTATTCCGGTTTCATCCATCACGCGAACCACATCAGTCACATTTTTATACGCCTGGGGCATTTCTTCTGCCAGCCCTCCGCGGCTTTTACTCATCACAAACACACCCAAAGATTCCAACTCCTTAAAAAGATCATGGTTTTTCATCTGCTTAATCATCTGGGAACGGCTGGCGACCCTGCCTGCCCCATGACAGGCGCTGCCGAAAGTCTGCTTCATAGCTTCTTCCGTTCCGACACATAAATATGAACTACGCCCCATGTCACCGGGGACTAAAACCGGCTGGCCTACAGAGCGATAAACTTCAGGTACGGAAAGATGCCCCGGAGGAAACGCCCTTGTTGCTCCTTTACGGTGCACACATACTTCCTGCTTCTTTCCATCTATTTCATGCTTTTCTATCTTGGCAATATTATGAGCCACGTCGTATATTAATTCCATTCCCAATTCCCGCGGAGAAATACTGAGCGATTTAAGCAACGCCTCCTCAGCCAGCGCCATAATCACCTGGCGGTTTACCCAGGCGTAATTAGCCGCGCAAGCCATGGCAGACAAATATTCCCTGCCCTCTTCGGATTTTAACGGGGCGCAAGCCAACTGGCGGTCAGGCAAACTTATTCCATATTTCTGGGCAGCTTTAAGAAGCTTCTTCACATAATCATCACAAATCTGGTAGCCGAATCCGCGAGAACCGCTGTGAATTGCAATCACTATCTGGCTTAAATCCAAACCTAATATCTTTGCAATATCCGGGCGATAAACCTCCTCCACCCTTGCAATTTCAAGGAAATGGTTACCGGAACCTAATGTTCCCACCTGAACCAAGCCGCGCTTTATGGCATCACTGCTGACTATTGAAGGTTCGGCAAATTCTATTCTGCCTTCGTCTTCCGTATGCTCCAAATCTTCAGCTTCACCATAACCTTTTTCCACAGCCCAACGAGAGCCCTTAATCAATAACTGTTTTTCATCCTGCGGTGATAATTTAGGAATGGCACCTTCTGAACCAACGCCGGAAGGAATGGCATTATACAAATCTCTGACTATCTCCTTGATTTTGGATTGCACATCATCTACGGTAAGATTAGTCCGCATTAAGCGAACTCCGCAGTTTATATCATAACCCACTCCGCCCGGAGAGATAATGCCTTTTTCCATATCAAAAGCCGCCACGCCGCCAATGGGAAACCCGTAACCCCAATGGATATCAGGCATAGCCAATGAATATTTAATAATACCAGGCAGGCAGGCAACATTAACAACCTGTTCAAGGCTTTTATCCTCCTTGATTTTCTCCATCAATTTCGCGCTGGCGTAAACTCTGCCCGGGACATTCATCCGGCCTTCAGGCGGAATTTCCCAAAGGTTATCGTTTATTCTATTTACCGTTATCATTATTCGCTAAACATCAAATATTATTTCGGCCTGCCATCCGCCATTTGTTTCTTTTACAGAAAGATTATGAAAAGTTACCGCCTTAATTTCCTTTTGGATAACATGCTTACCAGGATTAAAATCCTCACCTTTTATTATAGCCTTAAGCTGCCGGTTATCTATGGATTCTATCGCAAAAGCACTTAATAATCGTTTATTAACGGTATACTCTTTTAATAAGCGGCTTAACCAATAATTCATTAACTCCTCTATATTATCCGCAGTTATTGTTATTTCTTCCTGGATTAACGGTTTTATTTGCTTAATAGACGTCATGACATCAAACAATGCAAAACCGGCATTATCAAAAAGTTCGGCAAGAGTTTTCCCTCTAACCCGAATGCCTATATCCGCAGTGTGAGGAATAAATTCATAGAAAGACTTCATATAAATGGATCGCCCAGCTCCGCATCCTGAACGCGTTCGGGGTGCGGGGCTGGGCGAGGAGGGAGTTGAACCCTCACCCCCTTGCGAGGAGAGGATTTTAAGTCCTCAGCGTCTGCCATTCCGCCACTCGCCCCGTTAGAGAAAAATGATATTATAGATTATTTGACTTCAAAAGCAAGAATTTTTGCTTGACTCAAATAGATTGTTTTTAGTATATTAAATATATGAGAGTTTTAAAACCAGGATTTATGGTTTTGGCATCCTTTTTGGCGTTAATCGGCTTAGCTTGCCCCAAGAATGAACAAATACTTACCGAACAACCAGAATTAACACCTGACAGTTTTACAAAAAATAAGGAGGTAACAGGAAACATGATACATCATTTTACTTTAAGCGAAGGATGGGTACCGTCAAATAAAACAACTCTGCAAAAAACCATCAAGGAGCTCTTGGAAAAGACTGAAATTAAAAACGAGGATATCTTCAAACAAGAAAAAACACGCGGATTGATAGCTCCCCACGCCGGCTATCGCTTTTCCGCCCAGTGCGCGGCATACGCTTATAAAACACTGGAAGGAAAATCCTACAAAAGAGTATTCGTGCTTGGACCTAATCACCATGTCCGCGGATTAAAAGGAGTTTCAGTATCCAAATCAACTCATTACGAAACACCTCTCGGAGAAGTTCCTGTTGACACACAAGCTTGCAAAGAGCTGTTGCAAAACAAGCATTTTAGCCACGTGGCGGAAACAGAAGAAGGCGAGCATTCAGTGGAAATCCAAATACCGTTTTTGCAGACACTTCTTAATGAATTTAAACTTATACCGATTGTGGTAGGCGAGCTAAGTTTAAAAGAAATGCAGCAAGTAGCGGAAACCATCCAAGCTTATGTTGATGATGAAACACTGGTCGTTGCCAGTTCTGATTTCATGCATTACGGCGAAGGTTTTGGTTACAGCCCTTTTACCGATAACCTCCGGGAAAATATCTACAAAACGGACCTTGAAGCAATCCAGCACATTACCACATTAGATATATCATCCTTCCAACAATACCTGAATAAAACGGAAAATACTATTTGCGGAAGAAACCCCATCACTTTATTAATGGCTATATTACCGGATACAACCGGAATGTTGCTCCATTATTATACGTCAGGAGATCTCACGAATGATTTCGAAACATCTGTCAGTTATGCCGCAATAACCTTTACCGATTATAAATTGACGGATGACGAACAGGAAACTCTTTTGCGATTAGCGCGTAAAACGATCCAAACATACCTAAAAAATGGAGAGAAACCGGCGATAGCCCCGGAAAAACTTACTCCTGCATTAAGCAGGCCAAAAGGGGTTTTTGTCACATTAAAGAAAAAAGATCAGCTGCGGGGCTGCATCGGATGCATCCCGCCAACTAACCAGCTCTACCAAGCGGTCATTGATTATGCCATAAATTCAGCTATTAATGATCCCAGGTTCAGGCCGCTGGATTTATCAGAAGAACCGGTGGTTGATATTGAAATCTCCGTATTGAGCTCGCTCAAAAGAATAAAAGGACCTGATGATATTGTGATTGGAAAACATGGGGTATATTTAATAAAAGGACGAAACGCCGCTATATTTCTCCCTCAAGTCGCTCCGGAGCAAGGCTGGAACAGGGATACTATGCTGTCAGAATTATCCTTGAAAGCCGGTTTAGATGAAAACGCCTGGCGTGAAAAAGACACTCTTTTTTATGTGTTTACCGCACAGGTTTTCGGGGAAAAAGAATAAGGGTTTTTATTATGGGAATCTCCCGACGCAAGTTCCTTAAAATAGCAGGCGTAACTTCAGCCGGCATCATCGCAGGAGCAGGAATAACAAAATTATTGTTCATACATGATAAACCTATAAAAACACCTCCGATGATAAATGCCGAATCATCTGATGACAAACCCGGCCTCCATGAAGCCATGTTTTACGAAAAACTCCCTGATAAAAAGATCAAATGCACTATCTGCCCAAGGTATTGTGTGGTATCGCCCGGCAATCGCGGCTATTGCAGAAATAAAGAAAACCGTGAGGGGATTTATTACACGCTGGCGCACTCAAAAGCATGTTCAACTGCAATCGACCCTGTTGAAAAAAAACCGCTTTTCCATTTTTTGCCGGGAAGGAGGGCTTTTTCCCTGGCAACCGCTGGATGTAATTTCCAATGCCAAAACTGCCAGAACTGGCAGATTTCCCAATCAGACCCCGATAAATTAAAAAGCCAGGATTTATTTCCCCAAACAATAGTTACTATATGCCGGGAAAAAGAAATTCCGGTTATCGCCTTTACCTATTCCGAACCGACGGTTTTTTATGAATACATGCACGATACGGCAAAAATCGCCCGGGGAAACGGAATCGCCAGCGTAATGATTTCCAACGGCTATATAAACGAAAAACCGCTCAAGCGATTATGCCAAGAACTTAGTGCGGTAAAAATAGACCTGAAATCTTTCAGCGACGAGTTTTATCGGAAAATCTGCGGCGGCCAGCTACAACCGGTTTTAGATACTCTTTTAACACTGAAGAAAATCGGCATCTGGTTTGAAATCGTAACCCTGATTATCCCCTCATTAAACGACAGCGAAGGGGAAATAGAAAAAATGTGCCTCTGGATCAAAGAAAACCTTGGGACAAATATTCCTTTGCATTTTTCCCGATTTACCCCAACTTATAAACTTACGAATTTACCGCAGACACCGGTGAGCACTTTGGTAAAAGCATATAATATCGCACGCACAACGGGCTTGAACTTTGTCTATTTAGGCAATGTTTCTCCTCACGATTATGAATCCACTTACTGCCCGAATTGCAAAACCACTTTAATAAAAAGAACCGCATTTGATGTAAAAACAATTAGCCTGAAAAATGGAAAGTGTTCATCCTGCCAGACATCTATTCCTGGCGTTTGGCAAGTGAAATAATTCTGTTTATTATTATTTTTTTCTTGCATTTAATCAATCGATGTAGTATTATGATTTGGTAACATATTATATTAACAAGAGGGGTGTATCATATGAGAAACCTACTTTTAATCATTATGATATTAGGCATGCTGGCCGGGATAGGCGCAGCTTATTTCGGCATAACCGAACGTCAAAAAGCGCTTGAGGCAAAAGACACCGCTGCCACCAAAGAAAAAAATGCTGTCGATGAACAAAAAGCTGCCGAGAACGAACGGGACGAAGCGGTTACCAAAAAAAATGATGCTGAAAGCAAGATGAAAGAGGCGATGATAGAAACAGAACGCTACAAAGGCATTGCGGACCAAGCCACTAAAAAAGCCCAGGAAGAAACGAATAAAGCAGACGAAGCTATAAGCAAAGAAGCCCAGGCCAATAAAAGACATGATGACATGAAAATAAAGATGGAAAACGCCATACTTGATGCGGAACAGGCCAGAAAAGAACGTGACGAGGCTTTAGGGAATTCCGCAGGCGCAGAACAAATAAAAGAGGAAGCAGAAAAAAACCTCGCCCAGATGACCGATGATATGGATAAAATCAGGGAAGAATTCAACAAAATGAAGGAACTCACCGATAATGTCGCAAAACTCACCGGTTTTATAGGCAAATTTACAACTATCCTTATAAATGATATTCAAAGCGGAGACGACACCTTTGTTGAAGGACTCGATTTATTCCAATCCGCCGAAACGGTAAAAAACAAGGCTAAAGCCATAAAATTAATCTCTGAAGCGGGTAAAAAATATGAAAGGGCTAAAGGACAAATTGACAAATTAGAACCTACCGGCCGTGCAACCGAAGATATCATAAAAACAATGTCTTCTAGCGTCATGGAAAACATCCAATGCATCAGGGAAACAAGCGAATTCCTAACCACTTTATCGCAAGACAACAACCCGAATAATCAGGCCCTAAAAAAAGAACGTTACACTAAATATATTAATATACGCCGGCGTAAGGAAAAAGCCGACAGCCTGATGAGCGATATTTGCGGAAACATCTTAAAACTAATGGAAGAAAATAAAGGCAATTTCCTGCCGTCACATCAGGCAATAATAAACCGTGCCCAGGATAATTTTTACAAGAGATGGCGGTCGGCTCCGGAGGGTTCCGAGGAAAACACATCTACCAATCCTCCGAAAGAATAACAATGTTGCGGATGAATGTGATTTTCAAAGCCACTTGCATTGTAATTATTCTGTTTGGTTTAAACTGCCAATTTAATCCGCCTTCTGACACTGAAAACGAAAAAGCAGCTGTTCCGAAAATCGCAACCGACCCAAAACTAATCCCTCCCCCTCCAAGAACACCCCTAGAGATAGTACGGGACAGCCCGGCAGATGTAATCCACCGAGATGTCATCCAAAAAATATCCGAGGGGAAATACCTGACGGCGCTTGAAGAAATAAATATGATGGCTAATGCCCACACTTCTTCAGAAGCTTATGTTATCGAAGCACAGATTTTAAGGTTAATCCTGCTTACTTCTCTCCGTATTTCCTATCTACACCTTGCGAACGGCTATCAGAAAGGATGGGAAACCGTCCTGAAAATGCCTGATGAGTATTTAGCCGTTAAAGAACGTACCGATCGGCTTACTAATCTATCCAGGATTTCTGGAAATTACTATGAACTCCACAAAAAAATCTCAGTTCAATTAATAAAAGCCTATGACACTTTCAGCGAGATTCAGCCTGATTTTATAAAAGGCCGCTTGCGTATAATCGCATTGGGATTCAAATATTCGAAAATCATACCAAACACTACTCTGGAAAAAATAAAAGAAGGCGTTTTACCCGCAACCGCTACACGGGAAGAAGCCGAAAAGGCAGAAATTCATAATTGCATCCTGCTTTTCTGGACGGCGTTAACCGGATTATATTCTTGGTTAGCCGGCTCTTTCCGGTGGCAAACTGAAGAATGCCCCGATGAAGCATTCGGTGATAAACCCGACCTTCGGAAAATCCTCCTTAACAGAGCAAAAGATTTCTTGATAGTTACCGAACAATTAACGGCTAAAGAACCTTCTCCTGCGCCTAACGAAAAAAAGCCGCTTTTTCTTCCTGAGCAATATTATCCGGAAACGCTCTTTCCGAAACCGGCCCCAAAAAAATAGCCATTAGGAAAACCTCATGACAAGTTTCTTAAAAAGGTTCCCTCGCTCGGCAAAGTTGTTGAACATGTCATAGCTGGCGCAGGACGGCGAAAGAAGGACGGTTTCTCCCCGTTTTGCAACTCGGCAGGCAATATGAACAGCTTCATCAAACGACCTGGGCATTATAATATCTTTTTCTTTCACCCCTTTTTTAATAAACGCATCTCTGATTTTACCGGCGGTTGCACCTACTAAAACAGCAATCCGAACATATTTCGCCACCGCTACGGCCATATCATCAAAAGGCAATTTTTTATCGTACCCGCCTGCAATCAGGATAATTTTTGGCTTAGCGTTTTTTGATATGGCACGTAATGCTCCTATGGTAGATTCCGGATTTGTTGCAATAGAATCATTATAATACCTGACTCCTTTAAATTCCCGCACGAATTCCAAGCGGTGCTCTACCCCTTTAAACTTTTTGACGACTTTTGCTATAAATGGTGCTGGGACGCCTAAAATATTCGCGGCTGTAATCGCAGCCAGGATATTATCCTGATTAAAATCGCCTAACAATTTTATCTCCGAAGTTCGGCAAACAAAAACAGGCATAGCGGAGCCGGATTTTAAATAAAAACCATCGTCTTTAATAAACCCGCCTTTTTTAACATTTCCCTTCCGACTGAAAGCAAAAACCTCACCCAGACAATCCTTTGACCAAGCAAAAACGGTTTTATCGTCCTTATTCAAAACCGCGTAAGAGTTTTTATCCTGATATCGGATAATATTCTTCTTTGCATTGCTATAGTTTTCCATTGTCCCATGGCGATCCAGATGATTCGGCTGTATATTCAAAATAACTGATAAAAAAGGACTCTTTCTTAGCTTGCCTAAATCATCCAACTGAAAACTGGAAAGTTCTAAAACAACGATATCATCCGATGAAATTTTATTAAGCTGAGCAAGGAGAGACCCCCGTCCGATATTGCCTCCCACCCAAACTTTTTGGTTAAGCCCTGTCCGTAATATTTCCCCAAGTAAAGCTGTGGTTGTGGTCTTGCCGTTACTGCCGGTAATGCCTATAATACGTGCCGGGCACAAACGGAAAAACAGGTTCATTTCCGTTTCCAAAAGTATTTTATGCTTACGCGCTATTTTCAGGTAAGGAGAACCTGTCGGTACAGAAGGATTAACAACGATTAAATCAGATTTCTCGAAATCAGGCGCATGGTGTCTTCCCAAATGATAAATAACACCTTTCAGTTTAGAAAGCTTTCTAATGGTTTTTTTCAGTTCCTTTTCCGGTTTCAAATCGGTTACCGTCACCTTAGCTCCGTTCGTCGCAAAGAACTTCACAGCCCCGGCGCCTCCGCCGAATAAGCCTAGCCCCATTATTAAAACTTTCTTGCCGAAAAACTGGTTATAAATCATTTTTATCCCTAAAAACTAAACCTGACACCTATCATCACCGATTGCTGCATACTTCTTATCCGGGAATCTATCCCGCTTATAGAAGCCCCCGTTTCATCACCGGCTCCAGCAGGGTCATCCCCATACCAGTATTGAACCTGTGTTCCTATCGTATCAATTTTCATCATAAAACCGTTTATATGAAACAGGCAACTTGGGCGAAATGTCCACTCTGCATTTATCCTAAATAAAACAGCATTGCCTTGGCAATTATTCTCGGAAATTTTATTGCGCAATAAATGGTCGTCCGTATCATTTGCATGGACGATATTGGAATAACCCATTTGCAACTTTATATCCAATTGCTCACCGGCAACGATATCTGAATTTATCCCCAGATATGGAATCCGGTATTCCACCTGATAATCCAACACATCTCCGTTTACGATTCCCGTATAAAGCGGAGCGTAGGCGCCGTATCCGACTTGTTCAACATCAGAAACGTCGTATTCAAATGATTGAAAAATATATCCTGCCAAAATCCCTGCGGCTATTTTTTCATTGCGGAAAACGTTATATACGCCGTTTATTTCCATGGATTGGGCAAACATTTTTGCAGTAGATTCAGAATAAATATCCAGCCCGTTATTCACTTGCCCAACCACGGCAATATCCGTTGCATTGGTCAACCAATCAGAATCTTTTAAAGCACCGGAAGCCCCTGCCAGGGATATTAAAGATTTTATTCCTACTTCCCACTGATGCCATTCGTTTTCAAGGCCTTTTTGCCTAACGCAAAAATCTACTCCAAACAGGAGGCTCTCTAAAGGAAACTCCAGTTGGCTAACCCCATCTTTAAAATCTATTTTATAAGTCGTATGTCCCGACATACTGCCGGTCATAAAATTCGCGGAAACTTCTTTATCATCCGAAGCCGCATTTTTAACAGCCGTTCGATCTGAACCGGATAATTTGGTGTCTGCTATATATTTATCTGATTTAAGATTCTGCGGATTTATAGACCCGATTGATACACCCTGCCTCGCCGCCAAACAGGTTTGGCATGACGTAAGGATTAAAGTAAGAATAACGGAACAAACAGCAATTTTCATGATTTAATATTATGCATAATATCATTTAGATAGACAGATTGTCAATGATTGATATGAATGTTTTCGTAACCTTATGTCTTTCAATCATATTTTTTTAGCAGGGGTAGAGCGTATATTGCAGATGGGGAGTATAACTATTGTAAGGGAGAGGCGTAACCGTTAGAAGCGGGGAGTATCACCGTTAGAGGCGGGGGATTCTTCCACTTAAGATAGGGAGTATATCCGTTGGAGGGATGGACTACAACCGTTAGAGGATGGGGGAATAACCGTTATAGGCGGGGAGTATTACCGTTAGAAACGGGGGATTCTTCCATTTAAGATAGGGAGTATATCCGTTAGAGACGGGGAGAGGTAAGGTTAGAGGCGGGGGGTAAGCCTGGAGAGGGTGGGGGGAGGTAGTCCCCCCTCTTTCTTACCCCTTGAATTTATTAGGGTTATGATTTCAGTAAAAACTGCTTTCCGTTAATTTTGTTGGTGTTTATTACCGGCTAAATGTTCCAACAAACCGTATGAATGGGCCTTTGATGGTGTAATCATTGTCATTTATCAGGTCATCGGTAAAGTCCGTGAAATTATACCCTACCCCGATATAGGCATATTCGTTAAATTTATACATACCTTCAATCAACATGCCTGCTTTCTGATCATCCGCCAGCTCCTGTTTAAGCATACGGTATTCCACACCTGCGTCTATCTTCTTGATGATATGATAGTTAATGCGACC